>JACQEF010000322.1 GCA_016200745.1 Chloroflexota bacterium
CCGGTTTGCATGCGAACGGCGGCTCTGAGCCCTCCTCCTTCGGAGCCGCCACCTGACGCGTCGGGCCCGCCCCCAAGCAGGCCGCGGCGTGAGTGGAGCCGAGTGGAGCTACGCACCATCCGTCCGCGAATCGCCGACGTCGCGCGCGAAGCCGGCGTGTCCAAGACCGCCGTGTCGTTCGCGTTCAACAGCCCGGATCGGCTGGCCCCCGAGACGGCGCTTCGGATTCGCGAGATCGCCGAACAACTCGGCTACACGCCACATCCCGTGGCCCGGATGCTCACGCAGCGGCAGACGCTCACGATCGGTGTGCTCACGCCCCAGGCCCTGTCGGTGATCTTCTCGAACCCCTTCTTCGGGGCGTTCAGCGAGGGCGTTGCGGGGGCGGCCGAGGAGTCCGGCTACGCGCTCCATTTCATCTCGCCGCTCCACGGCTCCCTGGCCGGGGCGATGAGCCGGGCGACCGTGGACGGCGTGGTCGCCATCGGCCTGAGCGACGATCATCCCGAGGTCGAGCAGATCCGCCGGGCCGGCGTGCCGATCGTCCTGGTCGACTCCACCGCGCTCCCCGAACATGGCTCGGTCGAGATCGACGACGTGGGCGGCGCGCGCGCTGCCGCCGAGCACCTCATCGGTCTGGGCCACCGGAACGTGCTGGTGATCGGCGTCGAACCGCCGGCCCCCGAGACCGCGATCGATCCTGATGGCGTCACGAGCCGCCGCCTGCGCGGCTACCGTCAGGCGTTCGCCGCCGCCGGCATGCGGATCCCCGATGACAGCGTGGTGGTCGGGCCCGCCAGCATCGACGGCGGCATCGCCGCCCTCAATCGAGCCTGGGAGGACGGCATGCGGCCGACGGCCGTCCTGGCCATGAGCGACGCGATGGCGATCGGGGCGATGCGCGCGCTCCGCGACATGCGCCTCACCGTCCCGGGTGACGTCAGCGTCGTCGGCTTCGACGACATCGACCTCGCCCCGCACGTGGATCCCCCGCTCACGACGGTGCACCAGCCGATCCGTCGCAAGGGCGAAGAGGCGGTCCGCCTGCTGCTGTCCGTCGTCCAACGACGGGATCTGGTCAGCCCCGAGCATCGCCGGCTGGAGACGCGCCTCATCGTGCGCGGCTCCACCGGCCCGGCGCCACTCGAGGCGCACAGGGAGGTGGCCGGGGCCAACGGCTGAGATCGGCCAACGAGGGCGATCGACGTTCGGGCCCCCCGGCCCAGACGCCGGCCACGCCGGCATCGTCAAGGGAGACTGGTGATCGAATCGATCGATCACGCGAGAGAGGAGTACCAAGCAACCGATGAAACGACAACTTCGCTTCGGAGCCCTCCTGGCCGGTGCGGCCGTGGTGGCCGTGGCCTGCTCGTCCGGCGGGGCCACAACCGCGCCGAGCGCGGAAGCCCCGTCGGCCGCGGCGCCCAGCGTCGAAGCCCCATCGACCGCGCCGGAGTCCCAGGCGCCTGCCGGGCTGTCCGGCGAGCTCACGCTGTGGGAGTCGTACGCATCCGGCGGCGGCGAGCTCGGCGGCTTCAACAAGATCCTCGACGGGATCAAGGCGGCCAACCCCGACCTCAAGATCAACGTCGTCGAGCAGCCATTCAGCGACATCTTCAACAAGTGGAACACCGACGTCGCGGCCGGCGGCGGTGCGGACATGTTCATCGCCCCCAACGACAACCTGTTCAGCCAGGCTGACGCCGGCGTCCTCGCCGACCTGACGAGCGCCCTGTCGGGCAAGCTCGATGGGTTCAGCCCGGTCTCGGTTGAGGGGTCCAAGGTCGGCGACAAGCTGTTCATGGTCCCCGAGTCGCTCAAGGCCGTCGCCCTGTGGTACGACAAGTCCGCGGTGGCCACGGCGCCGGCCACGACCGAGGCGCTGCTCGCGGCCGTCAAGGACGGCTCCGTCAAGCTTGGCCTCAACCAGAACGCCTATCACATGTTCGGGTTCACCGGCTCCTTCGGCGGCAAGCTGATGGACGGCACCGGCAAGTGCGTGGCCGATCAGGGCGGCTTCGCCGACGCGTTCAAGTACTTCCAGGATCTCAAGGCCGCCGGCGCCAAGTACTACACCGACGGCAACGCCCTCAAGCAGGACTTCCAGACCGGCAAGCTCAACGCCGTCATCGACGGCCCGTGGCAGACGGCCGACTTCAAGACCGCGCTCGGCGACAAGCTCGCCGTCGCCAAGATGCCGGCCGGCCCGTCCGGCGGCAAGGCTGACCCCTTCACCGGCACGGACGGCTGGTACATCAACCCCAACAGCAAGAACATCGACCTCGCGGTCGCATTCGCCCTCCAGTTCGTCGGCACCGCCAACGAGCAGATCTTCTCGGACCTGGGCGGCCACGTCCCCGCGGCACCCGGCGTCACGATCAACGATCCGCTCGTCCAGGGCTTCGCCGATGCGGCTGCTGACGGCCTAGCCCGCCCGCAGAGCGCGCAGTTCAACAACTACTGGGGCCCGTTCGGCGACGCCGTCAACCAGGTCCTCGACAAGAACGCGGACGCGACCACGACGGTCGCCAACGCCTGCAAGCTGATGAACCAGGCGAGCGGCCTCTAGGCTCTCGCGACGCAACGACGCCGGGGCGCCCTCGCGGCGCCCCGGACCGTCCCAGGATCCCGCTCGACCCTTCGAATTGATTCGAGCGGGCTCCCGGGCCGATACTCCGCCAGTCCGGCCCCAAGGTGATCTCCATCAGGTAGACGGGAGTCCGCCCATGGCAACGACCTCCGCGGCCCTGCCCCAACCCGCTCGAACCAGGCGGGTGCGGCGCAACATGCAGCCGTACCTGTACCTGCTGCCGGCGTTCATCGTGATGGGGATCATCACGTTCTACCCGCTCCTGTTCCAGGTCTGGATGTCGTTCCACGACTTCGGCCTGAAGAACTTCCGGACGGTCAACCCGGTGCCGGCGCCCTTCATCGGGCTGGACAACTACATCCGGATCGCCGAATCGCAGCTGCAGATCCCGAACTTCGAATTCCCGCGGCTGGTGCTGTTCAACATCTGGTGGGCGTTCAGCAACGTGGTCGTCCACGTCGTGTTCGGCGTCCTGGTGGCCGTGGTGCTCAACACCAAGGGCCTGATGTTCCGCGGGATCTATCGGGCCCTGTTCATCCTCCCCGTGGTGATCCCTTCGATCATCGTGGCCACGGTCTGGCGGAACATGTTCGACCCGGACGCCGGGGCGGTCAACTTCCTGCTCCAGGGCATCGGCGGGCTGGTCGGGATCGCGGCCGACAACCCATTGTTCCACCTCAACTGGCTGCGCCAGTCGAACGACCCGATCCCGTTCATCCCGCTCCCGCTTGCGTACTTCGCGATGATCACGGCCAACACCTGGCTGGGCTGGCCGCTCAACGCGGTCGTCGCGACGGGCGCGCTACAGAGCATCCCGGGCGACCTGTACGAGGCGGCCGAGATGGACGGCGCCAGCGCCTGGCAGAAGTTCCGGACGGTCACGATTCCGTTCCTCCGGCCGGCCATGCTGCCATACGCGATCTATGGCTTCGTGATCACGTTCAACCTCTTCTTCCTGCCCTATTTCATGACCTCGGGCGAGCCGTTCGGGCGGACGGAGATCCTGGTGACCCAGGCCTACCGCCTCGCGCAGGAACGCCAGCTGTACGGCGTCGCCGCCGCCTTCTCCGTCTACCTGTTCTTCCTGCTCCTCCTGATCACCCTGATCACGAACCGCCTCGCGAAGGCGACGAAGAGCTATGCGGACTGACGCGCGCGTATCGACGAGGAGCCTGACATGACCACGATCGCCACTCCCCGGCGCATGCCATTCGTGTCGCGGGCGTTCGCCAGAGCCCGCGGCGGGGACGAGCGCCGAATGCCGGTCGGCCGCCAGATCGTCATGCAGGTGATCTGCATCTTCATCCTCCTGACCGTGCTGTTCCCGATCATCTGGATCTTCAGCATGTCCATCGATCCACGGAACATCTCTCGACCGGACGCCCTCAACCTGATCCCGCAGGGTGCGTCGCTGCAGGCGTACGCCAAGGTCCTTGATCATCCGACGAACAACCCGATCAGCTTCCTCGGGCTGATGGCCAACAGCCTCAAGATCGCGCTTGCCAGCTCGGTGATCGCGGTGGCGATCGGCGTGACCGCCGCCTACGCGTTCTCGAGGCTCCGCTTCCGCGGTCGCGAGAGCCTGATGATCGCGATCCTCGGCGTCCTGATGCTGCCGTCGGTCGCCGTGATCATCCCGCTGTACGTGTTCATCAACCAGTTCAAGATCGACTTCGCGGGCCTGTCGTTCAACCTGCGGGCCTCGCTCGTCGGCGTGTCCCTGGCGGTGATCTCCGGCCAGCTCCCGTTCGCGATCTGGAACCTCAAGGGGTATCTCGACACGATCCCCAAGGATCTCGAAGAGGCGGCCGCCGTTGACGGTGCGTCGCAGAACCAGATCTTCCTGCGAGTCGTGCTCCCGTTGGCCGTGCCGGCCGTGGCCGTGACCGCGTTCCTGGGGTTCCTGGGCGGCTGGACCGAATACCTCACCGCGTTCATGTTCATCGGCGGCAATCCCAACGACTGGACACTGTCGATCGCCCTGAACAGCATGGTCGGCGGCTTCGCCCGGACGACCACCTGGTCGGAGTTCGCCGCCTTCGCGATCCTGTTCGCCCTTCCCGTCTCGGTCGTGTTCTTCTTCTTCCAGCGGTACCTGGTCGGCGGCCTCGCGGTCGGCGGCGTCAAGGGCTGATCCGCAAGGCCCGAACGGCACGGGCCGATCAGCGCGACGGCTCCGCCCAGCGGCCGTCGAACCAGGAGCGGTAGACGAAGAGGACGGCAAGGATGCCGAGCTCGATCAGGCCGAGCAGCAGCGCCAGCGAGCTTCCGGCCGCGCCGGCCAGGTCGAGGAACCCCAGGATCGCCACGTAGTTGACGTCGACGATCCAGAGCCTGCCCGCGCGGACGAGGAGGCCGACGATGATCTGGACGACGTTGAGAACGATCGTCAGGATCGTCAGCCCCTCGAGACCTTCGGGCTTGGCCGGGTCGGGGACGACCAGGCTCAGGATCCCCAGCAGGCCGGCCACGATCAGGAGCGCCGCCGCGAGCTCGATCAGCGCGGGCCGGCTGGGTCGCTGTCTCGGAGCCTCCGGCTCCACGGCCGTGACCACCGGGCCGTCCACGTCGCTCATCTCAGCGGTCCAGCCGGATGACGACGGTGGCCGCGGGAGCGAGACGGTCGATCGGGACGTAGCCGGTGAACCCGCCCGTGGCCGTGACCGCGGGAGCCCGCACGGGTCCGTCGCCAAGCAGGGCCGTGGCGGCCGGGGTCCCGCACAGCGGCCCGGTCTCGAGCGCCAGGGCCGGGCCGTCGATGGGCTGGTCGCCGAGGTTCGCGACGACGAGGGCAGTCTCGCCGCCGGCCTGGCGGAGATACGCGACGACCGCGCGGTTGTCGCTGTCGACCGCGGTCCAGTCCCCGTGGGCGAGGGCCGGGTTGGCCGTCCGCAACCGGATGAGGTCGCGGTAGGTGGACAGCAGCGACGACGGATCGGCCGCCTCGCCGGCCACGTTGGTCGCGGCGGGATCGTCGCTGAGCGGCTCCCACGGTGTCCCGGTGCTGAACCCGGCGCTGCCCGCGGTCGCGTCCCAGCGCATCGGCGTGCGGATACGCTCGTCGGGCTTGGCGCCGGTCATGCCGATCTCCTCGCCGTAGTAGACGAACGGCACGCCCGGGCTCGTGAACAGGAGGGTGGCCGCGAGCTTCGCGGATGGGAGGTCGCCGCCGAGCTGGGTCAGGATCCGGTTCTGATCGTGGTTGGACAGGAAGGTCCCGAACCCGGCGGGCTGGTAGCCGTCCTGGATCTCGCGTTCGGCGGCCCGGTAGGAGCCCGCGTCGTGCGATCGAATGGAGCCCCGGATCGCATCGGCGAAGTCGAATTCGAAGTCCATGTCGAGCGAGCCCTCGCGGACGTATCGCGACGAGATGACGGTCGGGTCCCAGTCCTCGCCGAGCACCAGGGCGTCGGGCTTGTCGGCATGGACCCGATCGCGGAAGGCGGCGAGCCAGGCGAACGTCTCGGGCGTGTTCGCGAGCGTCCTGCCGTCCTCGATCAGGTGGCGCGCGGCATCGAGCCGGAAGCCGTCGACGCCGAGGTCGTCGAGCCAGAACCGGGCGACGTCGTCGAGCGCCGCGGTGACGTCCGGGTTCCGCAGGTTGAGGTCGGGCATGCTCTCGTCGAAGTAGCCGTAGTACCAGCGATCGCCGTTTCGGTGCCACACGGCGTTGCCGCTCGGACCGGCGAACGGCGGTTTCGAACCGGTCGACCAGACGTACCAGTCGTCGTGCACCGAGCCCGGCGTCCGGGCATCCTGGAACCACGGATGGTCGATCGAGGTGTGGTTGAGGACGAGGTCGACGACGACCTCGATCCCGCGAGCGTGGGCGGCGGCGATCAGGGCGCGGAAGTCGTCGGCCGTCCCGTAGTCGGCCTCGATCGACTTGTAGTCGCTGACGTCGTAGCCGTGGTAGCTGGGGGAGTCGGTGACGGGCATCAGCCACAGCGCGGTGACGCCCAAATCGCTGGTCGTCGTGGGGTCGCCGTCGTTCAGGTAGTCGAGTCGCTCAATGAGCCCGCGCAGATCGCCGATACCATCACCGTTGGAATCGGCGAAGCTGCGGACGAACACCTCGTAGAAGGTCCGGTCGCGCCACCACGGCGCGACGCCGCCCGGCGTCGCCGGATCGGACGGTGGACAGGCGGGCGGTCCGGCGGCCGCCGACTGGACCGCGGGGCTCGGCCCGGACGAGACGCTGGCGACCGGAGGGCTGTCCGTCGGGGCGCCGCAGGCCGAGGCCAGCAGGGACAGGGAAGCCAGGACGGCGACCACGCGGAGCAGGGGAGTGAGCGACCGATGCGACATCGCGACGAGGATAGAGGAGGAGCATGGCGTTGAGTGCCGATACGCCGGCGTGGGTCCGCGACGCCGCCTTCTACCAGATCTTCCCGGACCGGTTTGCCGCGTCCGCGCGGGTGGCCAAGCCGGGGACGCTCGAACCATGGGACGCGCCGCCCAGCGTCCACGGGTTCAAGGGCGGGGACCTGTTGGGGATCGCCGAGCACCTGGGCTATCTCGAGGACCTCGGGATCACCGCGATCTACCTGACGCCCATCTTCGCGTCCGCGGCGAACCACCGCTACCACACCTACGACTACCTCGCGGTCGACCCGCTGCTCGGCGGTGACGCCGCCCTCCGCGAGCTGCTCGACGCCGCCCACGACCGCGGGATGCGGGTCATGCTCGACGGCGTCTTCAACCACACGGGGCGTGGGTTCTGGCCCTTCCATCACGTGCTGGAGAACGGCGCGGACTCCCCGTACACGGGCTGGTTCCACCTGGACGAAGCCGCACTTCGGTCCGGGCGCCCACTGCTCGCCTACCCGCCCGCCGGCACACCGGCATCCGCACTCGGCTACCAGGCGTGGTGGGGCATGCCGGCGCTGCCCAAGCTGAACACCGACGAGCCGCAGGTGCGCGAGTTCGTGTTCGGCGTGGCCGAGCATTGGCTCCGCTTCGGCATCGACGGCTGGCGGCTGGACGTCCCGACCGAGATCGACGACGAGGCGTTCTGGCAGGAGTTCCGGACGCGCTGCCGACGGATCCGCCCCGACGCCTACCTGGTCGGCGAGATCTGGTCGGTCGCGCCCGACTGGGTGCTCGGCGACCGGTTCGACGCCCTGATGAACTACCCGCTGGCCGAGGCGATCCTGGGCTACGTCGGCGGATCGGCGCTGGACCTCGCGGTCGTTCGCGGCCACCACGAGTACGCGGCGAACATCCAGCGCTTTGACGGCCAGGCCTTTGCGGCCCGGGTCCAGCAGCTCGACGGCGTCTACGATCCCTCGGTGGTCGCGTCACAGCTCAACCTGCTCGGCTCGCACGACGCCCCCAGGATGCTGACCGTCCTCGGCGGCGACGCGGCCCGGGTGCGACTCGCGGTCCTGCTCCAGACGACGCTGCCCGGCGCCCCGTGCGTCTACTACGGCGACGAAGTCGGGCTTGCCGGAGGCAACGACCCGGAGTGCCGCGGGGCGTTCCCCTGGGACCAGGCGCGCTGGGAGCCCGGCCTGCGTGACACGTTCCGGGCGCTCCTGCACCTGCGTGCCGCCGAGCCGGCACTCCGGGACGGTCGGCTGACGCTGGTGGGAGCCCGGGACGCGGCGGTCGCCTTCGAGCGAGGTGCCGGCCCAGCGAGGTTCGTCGTGGCCGCCAACCCGGGCGACGCGCCGCTCCAGCTCGAGCTCCGGTTCTCCGACGCGCCCTCGGGCGCCGGCGGGCACCTGGCGCCCGTGGCCATCCCGGGCCTGACCGGGACCGGCGAATCGCGGATCGTGGACGGGCGGGCAACGATCGACCTGGCGGCGCGGAGCGGCAGCGTTCTGCGGGTCGTGTGAGGCCCGTCGCTCGTATACTCCCGGTCCCATGGCTGAACTCCCGGTCGAACTCCCGGACGGCCTCAATGAACGCCTGACGAGGGTCCTCGACGTCGAAGGCAAGATCGCGCGCGCCCTCGACGCGCTCGGACCGATCGCGGACCGCGACGTGCTCCTGCTCGACGGAACCGACGGGATCCGGGCGGCACAGCTCCGCGACCTGGGCGCTCGCGTGCGGTGCACGGCGACGCAGCGGGCGGACGGATCAGTCGGGTTCGACGCCGCCGATGGCTCCGCCGATGTGATCATCAGCCTGTGGTCGTCGTTCCGCGGCGCGGCGCCGGACGAGCTGGACGAGGCGCGACGGGTGCTGCGCCCGGGCGGACGACTGCTGGTGGTCCACGATTACGGCCGCGACGACGTGTCGCATCTGCGTGGGACACTCCCCGAGTACGGGCCCTGGAGCAAGCGTGGTGGGCCGTTCCTGAGCGATGGGTTCAAGGTTCGCGTGGTGCACTGCTTCTGGACGTTCGAGTCGATCGACGAGGGCGCCGCGTTCCTGGCCGACGCGTTCGCCGAGGCCGGCCGGACCGTCGCGTCGGCATTGAAGCGTCCGCGCCTCTCGTACAACGTCGCGGTCTACCACCGGACCTTCGGTGACGCGGCAGCGACCCGCGTTCCCGTCGCGGCCGAGGCCTGAGCTGATGACCCGCGCGGGAAACCCTCGCCGAACGCCGCAAGCCACGCCCCGCCGGCCGATCCAGGTGCCGAGGATCAGCCCCGGCGTCGCCATGCTGGTGGTGGCGATGATCGGGTCCGTGCTGTTCGTGCTCTACACGATCACCGTGCGGGACGCCTCGCAGATCCCGCTGCTCGCGGCCGGTTCGGTGGCGCTCGGGCTCGTCTTCATCGCCCTCGCCGTGTACTGCGTTCGGGCGACCTGGCTGGCCGGCGTCGACGGTCGGAACGGCCGGGCGCTGCTGCTCGCGATCGCCGGCGGCATCGCCGCGATCCTCGGGAGTGGCTGCCTGGCGGGCGCGATCATTCTGTTCCTGCTGTCGCGGCCGCCGGCCTGAGGTCGGGTGCCGGCCGCTTCGGGCTCTGCCAGGACCCTCTGCTAGACTCCCGCCGTCTCGCCCCCATCGTCTAGAGGCCTAGGACGCCACCCTTTCAAGGTGGAGATCAGGGGTTCGAATCCCCTTGGGGGCACCAGCACCGCCGTGGCCGGCGGCCCAGCCCGCGATGCCAGTTCCGCTGGTTCGCTCACGCATCCGCGGTGCTCGCTCAGCTGCTCCGCGGCGCCTTGGCGTGTGGCGTCTCGAGCCAGTCGAGCCAGGCCTCGAGGCCCTCGCCGGTCGCGGCCGAGACGCCGAGCACCGGAACGGTCGGATTGAGCAGCTGGACGTCGGCCTCGAAGCCAGCCCGGTCGAACGTCAGGTAGGGCGCGAGGTCGATCTTGTTGAGCAGCAGCAGGTCGGCCGTCTCGACCAGGTAGGGGTGCTTGGCCGCCTTGTCGTCGCCCTCGGTGAGGCTGAACAGGCCGACGGTCGCGGCCTGCCCGAGGTCGAAGCCGACGGGGCAGATGAGGTTCCCGACGTTCTCGACGAACAAAAGGTCGATCGCGTCGAGGTCGATCTGGCCGAGCGCGTCGCGGACCTGGTGCGCCTCGAGGTGGCAGCCCTGGCCGGTCGAGATCTGGACGACCTGGTCGCACCAGCGCGCCAGCCGATCGCCGTCGCGGCGCGTCGTCAGGTCGCCGACCAGCACGGCCGGCCGCCGTCGTCCCCGAAGCGCCCGGAGGGTCGTTTCGAGGAGGCTGGTCTTGCCGCTCCCGGGTGCCCCGATCAGGTCGACGGCGAGGATGCCGCGGCGCCCGAGCTCGGTCCGGTTCTGCTCCGCGATCGTGTCGTTGACGTCGAGGACGCGCGCCTCGACGGGAAC
>JACQEF010000332.1 GCA_016200745.1 Chloroflexota bacterium
ATCCACCAGCTCCAGGTGACCGGCCTGCTGATGTACTACCTCGCCGAGCACCGAGGCTGGCGCGATCCGGTCGTGGTCAGCGTCAACAACACGTCCATGGCGGCGCGGCTCGGCGAGCACTACGGCATCCCGACGTTCGAAACCCCGGTCGGCTTCAAGTTCATCGGCCCCAGGATGATCGAGACCGGGGCGATGATGGGCGCCGAGGAATCCGGCGGGTTCGGGTTCGGGATGCACCTGCCGGAACGCGACGGCATCTACGCCGACCTGCTGTTGCTCGATCTCTTCCTCCGCGAACGCGCCGCGGGTCGCGGAACGGTGTCCGAGGCGATCGGCCGGTTCCACGAGCTGGCGGGACCGTCGTGGTACCTGCGCGTGGACGTCCATATCGAGCGCGGGCTCTACGCCGAGACGAAACGCCGCCTGCTGGTCGACCTGCGGGAAGACCCACCCACCCAGCTCGGCGGCCTGGCGGTGATCCGGACCGTGCCACTCGACACGGCCGACGGGTTCAAGTTCTGGGTGGACGACGGGTCGTGGCTGCTGATCCGGGCGTCGGGCACCGAGCCGCTCGTCCGGGTCTACACGGAGGCCACCTCCGAGGCGTCCCGCGAGGCGCTGCTCGTGGCCGGCGAGCGGCTGGTGCGCGGCTCATGAGCGCCACGCCGCCCGGTGCCGGCCGGCGCGTCGACAAGCCCTGGGGCCACGAGCTGATCTGGGCGCACACGGACCTGTATGTCGGCAAGATCCTGGTCGTCGAGACAGGCCGGCGGCTCTCGCTCCAGCGGCACCTGGTGAAGGATGAGTCGATCTACGTCACGTCCGGCCGGTTGCGGCTGTTCCTCGAGGACGATGAGGGCACCGTCTGTGTCGAGGAGCTCGGGCCGGGCGACTTCCGCCGGGTGCCCACGGGCCGGATCCATCGCTACGAGGCGATCGAGCGCTGCGAGTTGATCGAGGTGTCGACGCCCGAGCTCGACGACGTCGTCCGCATCGAGGACGACTTCGGCCGCGAGGGCACGAGCGCCCCATAACCCACGAAATCGCCGGCGCCCCAGGGGGCGTTCAGCGCAAGGCGCCGGGCGAGGAAGGGAGCGAGCGCACTTCGATGTGCGTGAGCGACCGAACGACCCCGGCAACGCGGCGAAGGACGCCCAATGGGGCGCCGACCCAGGACGATTTCGGGGATGACCTGTGGGGGTGTCGGGTGTAGGCTTCTGGGACGCGACCGCCATCACCGGTCGAGGTGCATGACCGGACGGCGGAGCCGCGAGCGCCCGACCGGGCGACGGAGGTAGCACCGCGATGCACAGCTCCCTGATCGGCAAGGTCGAAAAGGCAAATCGCTACGCCCGCGAGCTCGATCGCATCACCATCGATCGTCTCTCGCTTACGTTCCGCGGTGACAACGACACGCACCACGTCGACCTCGATGCCGGCCAGTGGCGATGCACCTGCCACTACTTCCAGAGTTGGGGATCCTGCGTGCACCTTCTCGCCCTCCAGAAGGTTCTCGGCGTGATGCTCCCGGAAGAGGCCCAGGTGTCGATCTTCTCGGTGGAGTCGGTCGCGACAGCCTGACCCGGAGGCCACCGGGAAGCGGTGGCCGGCAACGGAATGTCGGCGCGGACGACGGAGTCGTCCGCGCCGTTCTGTGTCACCGCCAGTCAGTCGACGGTGACGGCCCAGTAATAGGTTGCGTCTCCCCGGTTGCCGGCGAACCGGACGTGAACCGAGACTGACCACTTGCCGACCGGCGGAGCCGGAACGGCGATGGCGCTCGTGGTGCCGTCGCCCATTGCGACGGCACCGTCATTGCCGGGTACGGACGACGGAGGAACCCGGGAGACGGTCCACGACTCGATTGGGACGCGCTCGGCCAACGCGAACGTGAGCCGTTCGCCGACGCCGACACGGATCGGGTACCCCGGCAGCCAGGGCGCATCCGACCCAGCATTGTTCCAGGACCACGTCCCCAGCTCACCCACGACCGGGTCGCCGCCTTCCACCGCCAACAGCCCGTCGGGAGGCGGCGTCAGCGTCGGATCCGGCGAGAACGGAACATCGGTCGTGGGGTTCACGACGTCGGTGGCTGTCGGTGTCGAATCGGGGGCGGCCTCCGAGGGCGACGTCGCTGCCACGGCGACCGACGGCTGGCTCGTCGGCGACGGGACGGACGCGACAGACGATCGGGAAGGTTCCGCCGCGACGCTGCACGCGCCGACCAGCATCCCCAGGCACGCGAATGCGAGGACGATCTGAGCCGCCCGCATCACGCTCATGTCAGTCCTTCCCCCGCCATCAGGAACCGACCGATACGGTGACGCTGGGCGACGTCGATCCCAGCAGGCCCTCCCCGGATGGGGTCGCGAAGACCGCACGGAAGTCCGTGCGGGCGGTGAGGCTGAGTGTCTGCGTGTAGGTTCCGGACGTCGGACCGTTCGACATGGTGCCGACGGTCGTCCATGTCGTGGCCCCTGACGGCCGGCGTTGCAGGACGACCGTCCGAAGCGCGACCGGGTTGAGCGCCAATCGCGAGTAGCTGGCCACGTCGGCGACCTTGAGCGTGGCCGTGAGCGTGGTGGACGCGCCCTTGCTGACCGCCGTCGGGCTGCCAGCGAGCGTCAAGGTTGTCGCCAGGCTCAGGCAGGTCGAGTACTTGGCCCCCCAGCCCGGCATGTCGTATTGGACCTGGAGGGCCGCGACATCGCAGCGACCCAGTCCGTGGGCGTTGTACCCGGCCTTGGGCTTCGTTCGCGACAACTCCTGGACGACGGCGTCGAGGTAGTCGGACTCGCCGCTGAGGTTGCTGTGGTGGGTGAGGATCTCGACGTGTCCGAACTCGTCGAGGATGACGTTCTCGACGTCGTAGCAGCCGTCGGGCCAACTCGAGTACGCCTGGCACCAGCGCAGCGAACCCCAGTCGAACCGGTGACCCTGCTCGCGCATCCAGACGGTGAAGCTCGACGTCGGATTGCGGGTGAAGCACGCCAGGCCCAGCGTTCCGCACGTCGCCCCGGTGCCGTAGCCGACGAGATTCGACGCGCCGGACGAGTATGCGAAGGTCGCCGCCTGCGACCCGCGGCTGGCGTTCACGTCGGCGGCCGCGGCGTTGATCGGTCCCTGGTACGCGCTCGGCGGCACGGCTCCCGAGCGCCACGCGTAGCGCAAGTCCTGGTTCTGGTTCCAACGACCCGAGAAGATCGGGTCGGGACCATGCGCCGTCGCGCTGCTGGCGACGGTCAGCAGGAGGAGCAGCGCGACCAGCAGGCAGCCAACCCACCGGACGGGTTTCACGTGACTCACCGGATCACCTCGTCGAGCTGGACGGACGTGCCGTCGGGGACGTGGCGGAGTTGACCGTGGTCGGCCGGGCCGGCCGGCCCGAAGCGCCCGTCGGTGGCGAGCAACGCCCAGCCCGGCGGGACGCGAGTGGCGGCGTCCGCCCGGTCGGCCGTGGGATGGAGCCGGACGCCGTCCGCGAGCCCACCGAGATCCGTGGGCGCGGAACCGTCCACGGCGACGGACCGCAGCGCGAGGCCGGTCGGCGAGAACGTCTCGTGCACGAGCCGGCGCCCCGAGGGTGTCGAGATCAGCACGCCGATTCCGGCCTGGTCGGCCAAGACGGTCCGCGAACCGGACGCCAGGTCGATGGCGACGATCGGGCAGGGCAGTCCCGGGCAGGCGAGGTACCCGACGAGCCGGCCGTCCTCCAGGCCGATCATCGTCCCGAGGTCCGGCTCGGCCGTGCCGACGAACGCCGCCCCGCCGTCGGGCGCGATGAAGCGCGTGCGACAGGCGGTCTCGCCACATGACTGGATCGCAAGCGTGCGACCCGACGGGTCCCACGCGAACTCGGTCGTGAAGGTCGGTCCGAACCGGTCGTCGGGAACGATGGGATCCAGCACTCGCTGGGCCGGCGTGCCGTCGAG
>JACQEF010000323.1 GCA_016200745.1 Chloroflexota bacterium
GCCTCGACGGGAACGCTGATTGTCCGGCCGCCGTCACGCATCTCAGGCCGCGTCCTCGTCGACCGTCAGCGACACCAGGTCGAGCTCATCGCCGCCCTGGGGGAGCGGCTCCGGTTCGCCGCAGGTGCACGTGACGAACGGCACCGCGCTGTCCCACGTGCGGTCGCAGGTCGGGCAATGGATCGACCACGGGCGGAGGTCGACCCGGAGCACGGAGCCCGCGATCGGCGTCCCGATCGTCACGGCCTCCCAGCACATCCCGAGCGATTCCGGCTCGATCCCGCGGAGGGCGCCCACGCGGATCCGAACCTCGCGGACCCGTCCCGCGGCGGGCGCGTAGCGGAGCACCTGGCCGGCGAGGGCCTGGGCGATCGAGAACTCGTGCACGTGGGGCATCGTAGCCCGGGTCGCCGCCGGGCCCGAGTGTCGTGCGGCGCCGGGTTTCGGGTCCAAGCGCCTGTTGATCATGGGCCGAATGGCGGCTGCCTTACGGATCGTGCCATGCGAAAGTCAACACCACGAAGTTGTTAGGCATTCGGCTCGTTCTGGACGAATGTAGACGGTGCACGTGGCAACGGGAGTAGGCATGGCACACATCCTTCTGGTGGATGACGACGCGGACGTGGTCACGCGCCACACGCATGCGTTCGAGGCCGGCGGGCACGCCGTCACGGTCGCCGAGACGACGGCCGCGGCGTTGGAGGCCGCCAGGCGGAATCCCCCCGACGCGGTCGTGCTCGAGGGGCTGCTCGACGGCGGGCAGGCCGGGTTCGACCTCGCTCGAACGCTGGCCAGCGAATTCCCGACCGTTCCGCTCCTCATGGTCACCCGGGCCGACGAGGTCCTGACGCCCGGCGAGCTCGATCGCCAGGATCGGGACGGCGGCTGGCTTCCGGTCGACCGCTATCTCGCCAAGCCCGTGATGCCGGACGTCCTGCTGTACGTGCTCGACCACGTCCTTCACGAGCCCGACTGAGCCAGTCGTCACTTGAGCAATCTCGTCTCGTTCCTCGTGGTCTTCCCGTTGCTCGTCGGGGTGCCCCTCGCGTTCGTCACCCGCGGGAAGGTCCGTAACGCCCTGGTCGTCGCGGGCGGTGCCGTGATCGCCCTGGCGTCCCTCGCCACGGCGATCGCGTTCGGGAACGGTTCGGCCGTCTTCTTCGGACTACCCGGCGACCTTGAGCCCGGGCTCGCGGTGGTCGCCGCCGAGGCCGCCATCGCGCTGGTCGTGATCGTGGTCAGCCTCCAGCACGGGCGCCGGCTCGCCCCGGTCCTCGCGACCGCCCAGCTCGCGATCGCGGTCTGGCTCGAGGTCACCGGCCGCATGCCGGCCGCCGACCCAGCCCGGCTGTTCGGCTTCGACCGGCTGTCGATGGTCATGGTCCTGATCGTCGGAATCATCGGCACGCTGATCTGCATCCACGCGCTCGGCTACATGCGCGACTACCAGCGGACCTACCCGCAGACGGGCGGCCGGCGGCAGGCTTTCTTCCCCCTGCTGTTCCTGTTCCTCTCGTCGATGTTCGGGCTGGTCACCGCCAACCACCTCCCGCTCCTGCTCGTGTTCTGGGAGGTGACGACGCTGTGCTCGTTCCTCCTCATCGGGTACACGCGGACCGGCGAGACGATCGGCTACGCCTTCCGGGCCCTGAACATGAACCTGTTCGGCGGTCTCGGGTTCTCCCTCGCGATCGTGCTGCTCGCCGCCCAGCCCGACGGACTCGACCTGGCGCGCCTGACGGCCGGTCCGGCCGGGGCGGCGCTGCTGCCGGCCATCGCGCTGCTCGCGCTCGCCGGCCTCACCAAGAGCGCCCAGCTGCCGTTCTCCTCGTGGCTCCTCGGCGCGATGTACGCCCCGTCACCCACCTCCGCACTGCTGCACTCGAGCACGATGGTCAAGGCCGGCGTGTTCCTGCTCCTCCGGCTGTCGCCCGCGATGGCCGGCTCGGCGGTCGGCAACCTGGTCGCGTTCACGGGACTGCTGACATTCCTGTTCGTGTCGTTCGTCGCGACCACCGAGCAGAACACCAAGATGGTCCTGGCCTATTCGACGATCGGCAGCCTCGGCCTGATCGTGGGCTCCGCCGGCGTGGGCGGTGCGGAGCTCGCGTGGGTGGCGGTGATGCTGATCATCTTCCACGCCGTCGCGAAGAGCCTGCTGTTCCTCGTCGTCGGCACGCTGGAGAATCGGCTGTACACCAAGGACATGGAGCACTTCGACGCGCTCCTCAGCCGGATGCCCCGGCTCAGCGTCCTGGCCCTTGCCGGCATCGCCGGGATGTTCATCGCCCCGTTCGGCATCGTCCTCGCGAAGTGGTCGGCGATCCGGGCGTTCCTCGAGGTCCCTGGCTGGCAGGGCGCCGCCTTCGTCGTGATCCTGGCGTTCGGCAGCGCCCTCACGATCTTCTACTGGGGCAAGCTGCTGATCAAGGTCCTGTCGACCCAGGCCGTGGATGCCTACCACCGTTCCGTCGAGGACCGGGTCACCGGCTTCGAATGGTTTGCCGAACTGTCGCACGCGGTGCTCGTGGTGATCCTGGCTGCCTCGCTGGGCCTGCTGTCGGAGTCGATCGTCGGACCGTACGCCCGTGGGCTCTTCCCGGGTGGGACCGGTGCGCTGCTGCATCTCGACCCGGCCGTCGTGTCGTTCATGGTCCTCGCGGTCCTGTTCCTCCCGGCCCTCGCCCTGTGGTCGTGGCGCAAGTCGGCCTACGACGTCAACGATTTCTACGCCAGCGGGCGAACCACGAACGGCGAGCATGCGATCGCTGCGGCCCTCGGCGGCACCCGGGCCGTGACCCTGCGCAACTACTACCTCGTCGGCGTGGTCAACGGCGAAGCCGTCTTCCGCGCAGGAATCGTCGTCTGCGGTGCCCTGTTGACCGGGATGATCGTCGCGGGCGTGGTGCTCCGCGCATGAACCCGATCCTGCTCGCTCCGCTCTTCCTGCTCGTGGCGCCGCTGTTCGGCGGACTGCTGACGGGCGTCGATCGCGTCATCAGCGCGCGGATGCAGGGGCGAGTCGGCCCGCCCGTCCTCCAGCCGTTCTACGACCTCGGCAAGCTTCTCCAGAAGGACGTCCGTCCGGTCAACCCCATCGTCGAACCGCTGCTCCTCGGGCACGTCGTGTTCATGGCTCTCTCCGGGGCGATGATCGTGGGCGGGGTCGACCTCCTGTTCACCGCGTTCGTGTTCGCGCTGGCGGCGCTCCTGCTCGTGTTGGCCGCCGGCTCGGTGAACTCCCCGTACAGCTTCACCGGCGCGGAGCGCGAGCTGATCGTGCTGCTCGCCTCGGAGCCATTCTTCATCCTGATGCTGGCGGCCGTCTCCAAGGTGACGGGCGAAAGCACGTTCGCCGGCGTGCTCGCCTCGCCCGAGCGCGTCGCGCCGATCCTGCCCGGAATCGTGCTCGCCTTCCTGCTCGTGGCGACGATCAAGCTGCGCAAGTCGCCGTTCGACATCTCGACCTCGCACCATCCGCACCAGGAGCTCGTCCGCGGGCTGACCAGCGACATGTCGGGCCGGCTGATCGGCTGGGTGGAGCTGGCCCACTGGTACGAGTCGGCGCTCCTGGCGCTGTTCGTGCTCCTGCTCGTCAACTGGAGCCCGCCGCTCGCGCTGGGCGCCTTCCTGGTCGTCTACTTCCTCGAGATCCTCGTGGACAACTCGACCTCCCGGGCCAAGTGGCAGCTGGTCCTGCAGTCGACATGGGCGGTGACGCTCGTGCTCGCCGGCGGCAACGTCCTGGCCCTGTTCCTCCTGAGGAGTTGAGCACCATGTCCTTCTTCTCCCGGTCGCCGTGGATCCTCCATTACGACGGGTCCAGCTGCAACGGCTGCGACATCGAGGTGCTGGCGTGCCTAACGCCGCTGTACGACGTCGAGCGGTTCGGGATCGTCAACACCGGCAACCCCAAGCACGCCGACATCCTGCTGGTCACCGGCAGCGTCAACGAACGCAACATCGACATCATCCAGAACCTCTATCGCCAGATGCCCGACCCGAAGGTCGTGGTCGCGGTCGGCGCCTGCGCGTGCTCCGGCGGGATCTTCGCCAGGGCGTACAACGTCCAGGGCGGGATCGACAAGGTCGTCCCCGTGGACGTGTATGTCCCGGGCTGCGCGGCACGCCCGGAGAGCATCATCGACGGCGTCGTGCAGGGCATCGCCGCGCTCGAGCAGAAGCGCGCGAAGGTCGCCTGATGGACGGTGGCGCATTCCTGGACCGGGTTGCGGCCTACGCCCGCGACGGCTGGCGGCTGGTCGTGATCAACGCGACCTCGCTGCTCCCCGCGGAGGGCACGGAGGACGGGGCGTTCGACATCACCTGGTCGTTCGCGCGGGAGCGCGAGTTCGAGCACCTCCGGGA
>JACQEF010000353.1 GCA_016200745.1 Chloroflexota bacterium
CCGGTCGCTCCCGACGGCGACGAGCCGGCCGTCGCGCACGGCGACGGCGCTGGCCCAGCTCCGGGCCGGGTCCATGGTGGCCACGCGGCCGCCGACGAGGACGAGGTCTGCGCGCGGATCGGTGGGCACTTGAGGCTCCCTGGCGGCACGACGGCTGGCCGCCTGAGCATGTCAGGGTCCGTGAGGGGCGCACGCGTCCATCCCGCTCCCCGGAACGGCCCCGATGCCGTGCCGCGCGTGTCGCGTAGCATCCCGCGATGACCTCTGTCCACCTGCTCCATGCCGGCTACGTCGGCGATCACGTCGGGAGTACCGTCGTCCTCGTCCGCGACGCCGACGCGAGGATCGTGGTCGATCCCGGGATGGTCGCCAGCCGCTCGCGGATCCTCGATCCGCTCGCGGCGCTCGAGGTGGCGCCCGAATCGGTCACCCACGTCTTCCTGAGCCACCACCATCCCGACCACACGATCAACGTGGCCCTCTTCCCGAATGCCGAGGTCGTCGACTTCTGGGCACGCTACAAGGACGATCTCTGGCTGGACCACGAGGGCGACGGCTACCGTCTCTCGCCGAACAGCCAGCTGTGGCTGACCCCGGGCCACACCGAGGAGGACGCCACGCTGGTCGTGACGGCGGACGACGGCGTGTACGCGATGACCCACCTGTGGTGGCTGAGCGACCGGACGCCGGACGTCGATCCGCTCGGCTGGGACCAGGCCAAGATCGTGGCCGGCCGGGAGCGCGTGCTCGCCGCCGTCGACATCGTGGTCCCCGGCCACGGCGGCCCGTTCCGGGTCCGCGGCTAGCGGGAGCCGGCTTCCGGCACGCCGGCCGCGCGGCGCGCGGTGATGTTGAGCCGCACGTAGTCGATCAGCGGCTCGGGCAGGCGCTCGACCACGGTCCGCACGAACCCGTCGCGCTCCGCCTCCGGCAGCCGCTGGAGGTGGGCGCCCAGGATCACCGTCCGCAGGAACGTTTCGAACGGCGCACCGGGCTCGAAGCGGGTCGGCTCGTCGGTCAGCCAGCACTCGACGTCGACGAACCCGGCGGCCTGCAGCCGCCGGGCCGTGTCGAGCGGCGTCGCGTAATAGGTCGCTCCGAGCCAGCCGTCGCCGATCCCCGCCAGCACCCGGTGGATCGACGCGATGTTGCCCACCCCGCCGCACTGGGCCACGAGCCGACCCGCGGGACGCAGGACCGCAGCCAGGTTGGCGAACAGGACGTCGTGATCGGCGAGCCAGTGGAACGTCGCCGTGGACAGGATGGCGTCGATCGGCTCGGAGAGCGGCAGCGGCCTCGCCAGGTCGGCGACGACGAACTCGACCCGGTCGCCGAACGGCGCCAGCCGCCCGCGCGCCGCCTCGATCATTGACGCCGAGGCGTCGAGCGCCACCACGTGCCCGCGGGGCAGCCGGACCGCGAGCAGCTCGGTCACACGACCCGTGCCGCAGCCGGCGTCGAGGACCCGCTCGTCGCCGGCGAGCGGCAGGCGGTCCAGGACCCCGCGGCCCCACCGCGCCTGTGGGTCGGCGATCCGGTCGTATGTCCCGGCGTCCCAGTCGCGCGTCACGGGCTGGCTCGGCGGGTCTCGGTCGTGTCCTGGCCGCGCAGGCCGATCCACGACACGAGCGCACCGATGACGAGCAGCGCACCCGCCACCAGCGCCGCCAGGTGGAAGGCGTCCATCGACGCCTGCGTCGCTGCGACGAGCTGGTCGTGCCCAGTCCCCGCGGCCGGCGGGTTGAGCGGCTGGAACTGGTGACGGACGGTGGCCTTGGCGGTGTCGAGGCCCGGCGACAGCGACCCGAGGCTGGCGTAGAAGGTGCCGCTGACGGCCACGAAGATGATCGCGCCGAGGAGCGGCTGGCCGACCCGCGAGATCGAGTTGTTGATCGCCGACCCGAGCCCGGAGAACCGGCTCGGCAGCGAGTCCATGAGCGTGCTCGTCAACGGCGCGACCACGAGCGAGATGCCGACCCCGAACAGCAGAACGGCCGGGACCACGTCGACCCAGGTGTCGAGCGGCGGGATGAGGCTCGCGGGCCGCTCGAAGGCGGCCTTCCAGGCCTCGGAATCGGCCGGCAGCCGGGCGTACCAGAGCATGGCGGTCGCCATCAGCAGCGGCCCCGCCACCAGGAAGCGGCGGGCGCCCAGCCGTCCCGCCAGGGTGCCGACCCGGGTCGACAGCACCGATAGCAGGATCCCGGTCGGGACGCCGATGGCGCCGGCCGCCAGGGCCGTGTACCCGAGCGTGTTCTGGAAGACGAGGGTCTGGTAGGTGATCGTCACGTACAGCGCGCCGTAGATGAAGAACGTCGCGAGGTTGATCGTGGCGAACGCCCGCTGGCGGAACAGGCCGAGCGGGACGAGCGGGTTCGGACGGCGGGCCATGAGGATCGGGAACACGATGAGCGCGACCGCGCCGATCGCGATCGCCGCCCACGCCGCGCCGTCGGCCCAGGCCTGCGCCTGGCCCCGGATCAGCCCGAAGGCGAGCCCGCCGACGGCCAGCGCGGCGACCCCGGCGCCCAGCCAGTCGAACCGCCCGGACGCCTCGTCGTTGCGCGATTCGGCGACGTACCGGACCGCCACCCAGAGGGCCAGCGCCAGGAGCGGCACGTTGACCAGGAACGCGAACCGCCAGCCGATCGTGTCGACGATCAGGCCGCCGGCGATCGGACCGAGCACGGTCAGGGCCGAGGTCGATGCCGCCCAGATCCCGAAGGCCCGGGCGCGTTCCGCGCCCTGGAACGTCTGGGTGATGAGCGAGAGCGCCCCCGGCACCAGGAGCGCGCCGGCCGCGCCCTGGACCAGCCGGAACAGGATCAGCCATTCGAGCGACGGCGACAGGCCGCACAGGGCCGACGTGATCGCGAAGCCGCCCAGCCCGATCGCGTAGACCCGCTTGCGACCGTAGTGATCGGACAGGGCGCCGGCCAGGATCAGCAGCGCGGCCAGCACGGCGAGGTAGCCGCTGACCACGTACGCCTGGCCCTCGAGGACGGCGACGAGCGTGGCCGGAAGCTCGCGCCCGATCCTTGGCAAGGCGACGTTCACGATCGTCCCGTCGAGGAAGACGGACCCCGAACCGATGACGGCGGTCACCAGGGTCCAGCGCTGTCGAGCGGTCATGGCCGGCAGTGTCGCAGCGGCGCGTGGGTCGGGGCAAGCGTCCGGGTAGACTCACCGGCGTGCCCGGACCTGTGGCGCTCATCGGCGCCGGCGAGTTCCTCCCCAGCATGGCCGAGTTCGATGCCGGCCTGCTCCTGGCGACCGGCCGCGCCCGGCCGCGGGTCGTGATCCTGCCGACCGCGTCGTACCCCGACGGCGAGGACGTCTTCACCGGCTGGGCCGCCCAGGGCGTGGCCCATTTCGGGAGCCTCGGTGCGGAGGTGGAGCCGGTCCTCGTCCGCGATCGGGCCGGGGCCGACGATGCCGCCTCCGCCCAGGCGCTCGGTGAGGCCGACCTCATCTACCTGTCGGGTGGCAAGCCGGGCTACCTGCTGCGGGCCCTCGCCGACACGGCGGTCGGGCGGGCGCTGCTGGCGGCCCACCTGCGCGGCGCGGTGCTCGCCGGCTGCTCGGCGGGCGCGATGGTCCTGGCCACCCACGCGTTCGACTTCCGGATCCGGTTCCTGCCGTGGCCGCTGCGCTGGCGGCCCGGCTTCGAACTCGTCCCGGGCGCCCTCGTGATCCCGCACTACGATGCCTGGCCCGAGCCGCTCAGCGCGGTGATCTCGCTCCAGGCGCCGCGCGGCTCGGTCGTGCTCGGGATCGACGAGGAGACGGCGCTGGTCGGACGGGACGGCGCCTGGCAGGTTCACGGCCGGTCGCGGGTCACGCTCTGGCGGGGCCGCCATCGCGAGCGCTACCACGCCGGCGAGAGCTTCCGGCTGTAAGTGACCGGAGGCGGCCGGGGCGGGATCAGCCGGGCTTGACGGTCCGGAAGCAGTCGGAGCAGTAGACCGGCCGGTCCATCCGCGGCTTGAACGGGACCTGGGCCTGGTTCCCGCACGACGAGCAGATCACCGCGAAGTACTCGCGGGCCGGCCGGTCGTCGCTCCGCTCGTAGCCGCGCGGCCCGCCGATGTCGCGCACGTCGTAGCCCCCGTCCCGTGAGGCACGCCGGCTGGCGCGGCATGAGCTGCAGCGCTTCGGGTCGCTCGCGAACCCCTTCTGTGCGTAGTACTCCTGATCGGCGGCTGAATGAATGAACCCAACACCACAATCGACACAGGTCAGGGTCCGATCGACGTAGGTCACGGTGATCCTCCGGAGCGCGTTGATCTGCAGGGGTGCGTCGGAATCGGGGGGCAGCCGTATCGGCGGACGGGACGAGCGAGGTCTGGCGAGGAATGCCGGGGCCGCACGACCCAGGTGTCGATGTGGTTTCCCTGTTTCGGGGCGCACCGGTGTAGTGACCGGCAGGATACATCGACCCGGACAATCGGGCCCGCGACGGTGACACCGTACCTGTCACAATGAGGCGCAAGAGTCGGGTCAGCGAGCGGGGAGTCATGGGGGCGCCTCGCTCGCGTCCATGCTCCAGCGTGCATGGTCCGGACCCGTGACAGCCAGGGAGGCGAGCCGCACCACCGGATGCTGAGGCTGATCCATACCGCAGACGTCCACCTCGGGGCCCGGCATGACGACCTGGGGGAGCAGGCCGCCGCCCAGCGAGAGCGCCAGTTCGCGGCGTTCAAGGCCGCCGTGGATCTGGCCCTGACCGAGAAGGTGGACCTGCTCCTCATCGCCGGCGACCTGTTCGACTCGAACGTGCAGCCCCGCCGCTCGGTCGAGCGCGTGGCGGCCGAGCTCAAGCGCCTGGCCGGTGCCCGGATCCGGACCGTGATCATCCCGGGCACGCACGACGTCTATGACAAGGCGTCCATCTACCGGGCTTACGACCTCCCAGCGCTCGCCGGCAACGGCCCCTCGGACGACCTCGTCACCGTCCTCGACTCCGAGCATCCCTCGGTCCACCTGGCGACCTGCGACGTCGTCGTCTTCGGGCCGGTCTTCGCCACCAAGCGTGCGCCGCACAGCCCGTTGCGCGACCTCGACGCGAGCCGGGACGCAACGGCCGCGACGTGGCGGATCGGGATGGTCCACGGCGCCATCGCGATCCCCGGCAAGACCGACCGCGACGAGGTCGTGATCACGACCGAGGAGATCGCCGCGACCCACCTGGACTACCTGGCGCTCGGGCACTGGCATTCGGCCCAGAGCGGGCGGGCCGGGACGGTCACGTACGCCTACCCGGGCGCGCCCGAGGCGGTGGCCCTCGACCAGGATCGTGCCGGCAAGGTCCTGCTCGTGGAGCTCGACGAGCGCAACGGCGCCCGGACGGTCAAGGTGGAGGAGCGGCAGGTCGGCCGGACGCGCTTCGAGAAGCGCGAGATCGACGCCGCGGCGGTCGCCAGCCAGCCGGCGCTCGTCGAGAGCCTTGCCACAGCGGCCGATCCCGACCTCGTCCTGGACGTCCGCCTCGTCGGCGTCCGGCCGGACGAGCTCGACCTGGACCTCGACGAGATCGAGGGTGCCCTCGCCCCGTCGTTCCTCAAGGTCCGCGTCCGCGACGCGTCCCTGCCCGCCCTGACCGACGGCCCGCTGCCGTCGCCCGATACGATCGCCGGCGCGTTCATCCGCGACCTCGAGGCCAGGATCGCGGAGCTCGAGGCGGCCGGCTCCACGGCCGA
>JACQEF010000341.1 GCA_016200745.1 Chloroflexota bacterium
CCATGCTGCACCCGGGATCTACGCACGCGCCTTCTTGGAGGGTCGACTCACCGAGGCTCAGCTCGACCGTTTCCGCCGGGAGGTCGATGGCGACGGATTGTCGTCCTATCCGCATCCGCGGCGCATGCCGGAGTTCTGGGAGTTCCCGACCGTCTCGATGGGCCTCGGACCGATCAGCGCCATCTACCAGGCCCGCTACAACCGGTACCTCCAGAACCGCGGCCTGCTCGACACGTCGAACTCGCGCGTCTGGGCCTTCCTCGGCGACGGCGAGACCGACGAGCCGGAGTCGCTGGGCGCGCTCCACGTCGCCGCCCGCGAAGGGCTCGACAACCTGACGTTCGTCGTCAACTGCAACCTGCAGCGGCTCGACGGGCCGGTGCGGGGCAACGGCAAGATCATCCAGGAGCTGGAGGCGGCATTCCGCGGCGCCGGCTGGCACGTGATCAAGGTCATCTGGGGTCGCGAGTGGGACGAGCTCCTCGCCCGCGACGTGGACGGAGTCCTCGTCCAGAAGATGAACGAAACCCTCGACGGCGAGTTCCAGAAGTACTCGGTCGCCGGCGGCGCCTACATTCGCGAGCATTTCTTCGGGCCGGACCCGCGCCTGCGCAAGATGGTCGAGCACCTGTCCGACGACGACCTGTCCAAGCTGCGGCGCGGCGGGCACGACTACCGCAAGGTGTACGCGGCCTACAAGGCGGCGACCGAGCACCGGGGTGCTCCCACGGTGATCCTGGCCAAGACCGTCAAGGGTTGGACGCTGGGCCCGGGGGTCGAGGCCCGCAACATCACCCACCAGGCCAAGAAGCTCAACGAGGCCGAGCTGCGGATCTTCCGCGACCGCCTCGAGCTGCCGATCCCCGACGCGACGCTCAAGGACGCGCCCTACTACCACCCGGGGCCCGATTCCGAGGAAGCGCAGTACCTGCGCGAGCGACGCGCCGCACTGGGCGGGCCGCTCCCCAAGCGCGTCGTCCGGGCCGCGCCGCTGCCGCCCCCTGCGCCCGAGGTGGACGCCGAGTTCGACGCCGGGAGCACCACGCCGGTCTCGACGACGATGGTCTTCGCGCGGATCCTGCGAAACCTCATCCGCGATCCGCAGCTGGGCCCACGGATCGTGCCGATCATCCCGGACGAGGCACGGACCTTCGGCATGGACCCGCTGTTCAAGGAGGTCGGCATCTACGCCGCACTCGGCCAGCGCTACGAACCGGTGGACTCCGACCTGATCCTGTCCTACCGCGAGGCGGTCGACGGCCAGGTGCTGGAGGAGGGGATCACCGAGGCCGGCTCGACGGCCAGCTTCCAGGCGGCGTCGACGTCGTACGCGACGCACGGCCTGGCGACGATCCCGTTCTACATCTTCTACTCGATGTTCGGGTTCCAGCGGACGGGCGACCAGATGTGGGCGCTCGGCGACGCCCGGGGACGCGGCTTCCTGATGGGTGCCACGGCCGGGCGGACCACGCTGACCGGCGAAGGCCTGCAGCACGACGACGGTCAGACCCAGATCCTCGCCTCCACGATCCCGAACCTGCGGGCCTACGATCCGGCCTTCGCCTACGAGCTGGCCGCGGTCGTCCGCGACGGGATCGAGCGGATGTACGCGAAGCGACCCGACGGGTCGCTCGGCGAGGACGTCTTCTACTACGTCACGATCTACAACGAGAACTACACCCAGGCCGCGCGGCCGTCCGGGGTCGGCGACGGCATCCTGCGCGGCCTCTACCGGTTCGCCGAGGCGCCGGGGGTCGGAAGGGACGCGCATCCCGCTCGGCTCGTCGGCTCGGGGTCGATTCTCCAACAGGTGCTGGCGGCGCGGGACCTGCTGGCCGACAAGTTCGGGGTCGCGGCGGAGGTCTACTCCGCGCCGTCGTTCCCCCTGCTGCGGCGTGATGCGCTCGAGGCGGAGCGCTGGAACCGGCTCCATCCGGACGCCAAGCCGCGCCTGCCGTACGTCAGCCAGGTGCTTCCGCACGAGGGCGGCCCGATCGTCGCGGCGACCGACTGGATGAAGGCGTTGCCGGACATGGTCGCCCGGTGGCTCCCGCCGCATTACCTGGCGCTCGGCACTGACGGCTTTGGGCGGAGCGACACCCGCGAGAACCTGCGGGCGCTGTTCGAGATCGATCCGGCCCACATCGCCGCGGCCACGATGGTGTCGCTGGCGCGCTGCGGCGCCCTGAGCGAGGCGAAGGCCGCCAAGGCGATCCGCGAGCTCGGGATCGACCCGGACAAGGCGGACCCGCTCACGTTGTAGCGGCTCCGGCGCCGCGGCGGCTCCGGCTGCCCGATAGACGGCTGACATGCCTCGAGGCGGGCGCGTGAGGTGTTCGGTGGCCGAGGATTCGTAGGGTCGGCAAGCCGGCCTCGCCCGGGCGCGTGCCGCCCCGTCGAGCCGCGCGCCCGCGTTCCTCCAGCGAGACGAGGTCGTGACCAGGCCAGCTCGCCTCCACCACCGTGAACCGCGCCCCGAGGTCGATCGTCCCGACCCGCGGGATTCCGCTCGTCTCGCCGGCCTGCGGTACAGCTCCGACGACCGCCCCGGGATCACCCGGCGCCGAGCCGGCCGCGGCTTCACGTACCGCGATCCGGACGGGCGGCCGATCCGCGACGGGCGCACCCTCGCGCGGATCCGCGCGCTCGCCGTCCCGCCCGCCTGGACCGACGTCTGGATCTCGACGGATCCGCTGGGCCACCTGCAGGCCACGGGTCGCGACGCACGCGGCCGGAAGCAGTACCGCTACCACGCCCGGTGGCGGATGAGGCGTGACGACGACAAGTTCGAGCGGATCCTCGCGTTCGCGGCGCTCCTGCCGGTGATCCGGCGCCGGGTCGACAGGGACCTGGCGCGCCGGTCGCTCACTCGCGACAAGGTCCTCGCGGCCGTCGTGCGTCTGCTCGAGCTCACGCTGATCCGCGTCGGCAACGACGAGTACGCGAGGCTGAACCGCTCGTTCGGGCTGACCACGCTCAAGGATCGCCACGCCATTATCCGGGGATCGACGGTCCGATTCCGGTTTCGCGGGAAGTCCGGCCGCGAGCACGAGGTCGACATCCGCGATCGCCGCCTGGCCGGGATCGTCCGGCGCTGCCGGGAGCTGCCCGGCCAGGAGCTGTTCCAGTACCTGGACGA
>JACQEF010000345.1 GCA_016200745.1 Chloroflexota bacterium
CCGACTGGGAAGTGTGCTACAACACGGTCCGGCCCCACCAGGCCCTGGGCTATCTCACCCCCGCCGAATACCTGGCCTCCCTGGAGGCCAAGGTGTAACGGACGTACCGGACCAGCGCAGGCGTTTGCCGCTTCAGGCTCGCCCTGCTACCATCCGCCGGTCATACAGAGTGTCAATCGTAGAAGTTCGTGTTCGGAGGAACGAGTGCCGCTCGCGCGGGAACAGAAGCAGGAGATCATGACCGGGTATGCCACCAGGGAAGGTGACACCGGGTCTCCAGAGGTGCAGGTCGCGCTCCTGACGGAGCGGATCAAGCAGCTGGACTCGCATCTCAAGGGCTTTCCAAAGGATCACCACTCGCGCCGCGGCCTCCTCAAGCTCGTCGGCACGCGACGCCGCCTTCTCGCCTACCTGATGAAGAAGGACAGCACGCGCTACCGGGTCGTCATCGGACGCCTCGGACTGCGCCGCTAGGCGAACCCCGCGCCTGACCCTCGGGTGCGCCCGGGGGTTCATCGCGCTCGACGCCAGAAGGCCTCGTCAGCCGACCTGCCAAAGGTCGTCACCTCCTCCCACGAACAGGAGGAGTACTTCACTTGTCTCAGACGTTCGAGACGCAATTCGGCGGACGCACGCTGACCATCGAAACGGGCAAGCTCGCCCGACTCGCCGGCGGCGCCGTCACCGTCCGCTATGGCGATACCCTGGTGCTCGGCACCGCCAACCGGTCCGATCCGCGGCCCGGCCTCGACTTCTTCCCGCTCACGGTCGAGTTCGAGGAGCGGATGTACGCCGCGGGCAAGATCCCGGGCGGCTTCATCAAGCGCGAGGCTCGAGCCTCCGAGGCGGCCACGCTGGCTGCGCGTCTGACCGACCGGCCCATCCGGCCACTCTTCCCCGAGGGCTACAAGGACGACATCCAGCTCGTCATCACCGTCCTCTCGACCGACCAGGAGAACCTGCCGGACGTGCTCGGCACCGTGGCCGCCTCGGCCGCGTTGACGATCAGCGAGATCCCGTTCGCGGGTCCCGTCGGTGCCGTCCGCATCGGCCGCATCGGCGGCGAGTTCGTGGTCAACCCGACCTACAGCCAGCTCGAGGAGTCCGAGCTCGACCTGATCGTCTCCGGCACGCGGGACGCGATCATGATGGTCGAGGCCGGCGCCAAGCTCCTGCCGGAGGCCGTCATGGCCGAGGCGATCCTGTTCGGCCATCGCGCGCTCCAGCCGCTCGTCGACCTCCAGGAGGAGCTCCAGAAAGCCGCCGGCAAGCCGAAGAGCACGCCGTTCATCGAGACCGGCACGAGCTCGGTCCTGGCGTTCACCGACGCGGTCGACGCCGGCGACGAGCTCGTGGTCCTCGACGTCGAGACCACCGGCACGGACCCCAGGATGGCCGACCTCGTCGAGATCGCCGCGGTCAAGGTCAAGGGAGGCAAGATCACCGACCGCTGGTCGACCCTGGTCAACCCGGGCCGCCCGATCGTCGGGAACCAGATGCACGGGATCAAGGACGCCGACGTCAAGAAGGCGCCGAGCCCGGCCGAGGCCGCCCGCCAGGCGCTCAAGTTCATCGGCAGCTCGGTGGTCGTCGGCCATTCGGTCGGGTTCGACCTTGGGTTCCTCGAAGCGGCGCTCGCCGACGGCACGCACTTCGAATCCGGCAGCTACCTCGATACGCTGACGATCGCGCGTGAAGGGTATCCCGACCTCGAGAACTACAAGCTCCCGACGCTGTCGGCCTTCTTCGGGATCGAGCTCGCCCAGGCGCATCGTGCCGGCCCCGACGCCGACGCGACCGCGAACCTGCTCATCTGGTTCGGCAAGGACCTGCCCGGACGCATCGCGGCGCTCCGTGAGGGCATCGCGAACTCGATCCGCTCCACCCGAACCGGCGGCGACAGCAAGCAGATCCAGGAAGCCGCTCGGCGCGAGGCGCGAGTCAGCAAGTCGCTGTTCAACCTCGTCCACAAGAAGACCGCGCGCAAGCTGGCCCTCGACGAGGGCATCCGCATGGACGGCCGCGGCCTGACCGAGCTCCGCCAGATCTCGGTCGACGTCGGCATCCTGCCGCGAGCGCACGGCTCTGGCGTGTTCACCCGTGGTGAGACCCAGGTCCTCACGATCGCGACGCTCGGCGCGTCCTCCGACGTGCAGCGGATCGACACGATCAGCCCGCAGACCGAGAAGCGCTACATCCACCATTACAACTTCCCGCCGTACTCGACCGGCGAGAACAAGCCGATGCGTGGCCCCAGCCGGCGTGACATCGGGCACGGCCACCTGGCCGAGCGCGCGCTGGTGCCGGTTCTGCCGACCCAGGAAGAGTTCCCGTACGTCATCCGGCTCGTGTCGGAGTGCATGTCGTCCAACGGCTCGACGTCGATGGCTTCGACCTGCGGCTCGACGCTGGCCCTGATGGACGCCGGCGTGCCGATCAAGGCCCCGGTCGCCGGCGCGGCGATGGGTCTGATCAGCGAGCCGGGCGGCCGGTTCGCGGTCCTCACCGACATCCTCGGCAAGGAGGACTCGGTCGGGGACATGGACTTCAAGGTGACCGGCACGCGGGACGGCATCACCGCCCTGCAGATGGACATCAAGGTCCAGGGCATCAACGAGGCGATCATTCGTGACGGTCTCAAGCAGGCACTCGCGGCCCGCCTCGAGATCCTCGACAAGATGACCGCGGTCATGCCCGAGGCGCGTGGCGAGATGAGCGACTTCGCGCCGCGCATCATCACCATCAAGATCAACCCCGAGAAGATCCGCGAGATCATCGGCAAGGGCGGATCGATGATCCGCAAGATCCAGGAAGAGACCCAGACCGAGATCAACGTCGAGGACGACGGTACCGTCGAGATCGCGGCCGTGTCCGGCGAGAACTCGCGCAAGGCGATCCAGTGGATCGAAAGCCTGACCCGCGAGGTCGAGATCGGGGCGCTCTACCTGGGCAAGGTCACCCGGATCATGGGCTTCGGCGCGTTCGTCGAGATCCTGCCGGGCAAGGAGGGCCTCGTCCGGATCGGCGAGCTGGCCGACTACCACGTGCCGACCGTCGAGGACGTCGTGTCCGTCGGCGACGAGGTGATGGTCGTCGTGACCGAGGTCGACCGCCAGGGCCGGGTCAACCTGTCCCGCAAGGCGGCCATGCAGCGCCACCTGGCCAAGGATCCGGCATAGCGTCCGGCTCTCCCATCGTCGCGATCGAGCGGAGCCGCCGGGCAACCGGCGGCTCCTTCCGTTCCGGTGACGGCGTCACGCCCCTCGGCTGGAGCCCCGGCAGCCGCTGCTATACTCCGAGCGTGCCCGTCCCAGCGACCGAGCGAGCGGAGCCACGCCCCTCATGAACCGAGATTCCCTCACCGTCGCCGTCGTCGGCGCCACCGGCGTCGTCGGACGGACGATGATCCAGGTCCTCAACGAGCGGGACTTCCCGGTCGGGGAGCTGCGCCTTCTCGCCTCCGGCCGGTCGGCAGGACAGACCGTCTCGATCGACGGCCGGACCCTCGAGATCGGCGAGGCGGTCCCATCGGCCTTCGACGGCGTGGACGTCGCCCTGTTCTCGGCTGGTGCCGACGTCTCGCGTGAGCTGGCTCCGGCGGCCGTCGCGCATGGCGCCACGGTCATCGACAACTCGGCCGCTTGGCGGATGGACCCGTCGGTGCCACTGGTGGTCTCGCAGGTCAACGCCGACGATCTCGAGGGTCACGCCGGGATCATCGCCAACCCCAACTGCTCGACGATGCAGCTCGCCCCGGTCCTCATGGCGCTCCGCGACAGCGTCGGGCTGGAGCGGGTGATCGTCGACACCTACCAGTCTGTGTCTGGCACCGGCGCGGACGCGCTGGCCGAGCTCGAGGGCCAGATCCGGGCCCACGTCAGCGGCGAGCCGAAGCAGTCCAGCGTCTACCCGCACCCGATCGCGTTCAACGCGCTGCCTGAGATCGACGTCTTCCTGCCCAACGGCTACACCAAGGAGGAATGGAAGATCGTCAGCGAGAACCGCAAGATCCTTGGCCTGCCCGAGCTGCGGATCTCGTGCACGGCGGTCCGGATCCCGGTCTTCGTCAGCCACTCCGAGGCCGTTCACGTCGAGACGCGGGAACCCGTCACGCCCGAGCGCGCACGACGCCTGCAGAACAGGGGCGCGTCCTCCGCCACGAAGTCGCGGCCATCGACCCGAAGCCCGTTGAGCCCGTAATTCTTCCGGCCCCAGGCGAGGAAGCGGCGCGAGACGTCGACGTTGACGACG
>JACQEF010000346.1 GCA_016200745.1 Chloroflexota bacterium
GTCTTGTTGATCGTCGCGCCGATCACCTCGTCGCCGGGCCGCTTCTCGACCGGCATCGATTCGCCGGTGATCATCGACTCGTCGACCGCCGAGGCGCCGTCGACGATGACCCCGTCGACCGCGATCTTGGCGCCCGGCCGGACCACGACGATGTCGCCGACGACGACGTCCTCGACCGGGATCTCGACTTCGGACCCGTCGCGGACGACGCGGGCCGTCTTGGGCGCCAGGCCGATCAGCTTCTCGATCGCCTCCGACGTCCGGCCGCGCGCCTTGACCTCCATCGCCATCCCCAGCACGACCAGCGCGGTGACCACGACCGTCACGTCGTAGTAGACGTCGGTCATGGACCCGGCCGGGAAGAGCTGCGGGAAGAGCAACGCCACCGTCGAGTAGGCCCAGGCGGTGCCGGTGCCGATCGCGATCAGCGTATGCATGTTGGCGGAGCGGTGGCGGAGCGCCTCCCAGGCGCCCGTGAAGAACTGGTTACCGGAATAGACGAGGACGGCCAGCGAGGCGATCCCCATCGCGAACCACAGCCACCACAGCTGGGTGCTCTCGCGCGGGAAGATGTCCGCCAGGCCGGGGATGAGCCACGGGTACGAGAGCACCATCGTTGGGGCGCCGACAGCCGCCCCGAACCACCATTTGCGCATGAGGGTCCGGTATTCCGCCTGCCGGTCGGTCGCCGCCGAGCTCGCCGTCGGGGACAGCGCTCCCGAGTGAGACTCGCCGGTTGCCCCGACGGCGCCGGGCACGGGCCGCTCAGTGGCAGCCGTGCGAAGTGTGCTGGTCATGATTCTGCGTCTCGCTTCTGCTGGCATTGCTGGGGGCGTCATCTCGTGGCGCCTCATCCGAGCCTGACTGGCCAGGCTGAGAGCCATGTGAGCCGTGGCTGAGATCCCTGGTGTCCGATGTCGCGCCGCCGGCGTGGCCGCCGTGGCCGCCATGGCCGCCGGCATGCATCAGGAGCATGCCGCCGATGAGGCCGCCGTAGAGCACGACCGACGGTGATAGCACGCCGAAGATGACGAGCGCACCGACGACGACCCCGCCAACGAGCACGGGCACCAGCCAGCGCGGTCGAGTCGATCCCCTCGCGGCTGGGCCTGCCTGGGCGGGATGGTCGTGAACTTGTGCCGTCATGGCCGGCTTGCCTCCAACTGGATCGAACTGCTCTGGACTGGGCGCGCCTGATGGCGTGCCACGATGAATACGACCACGGCGAGGCCCGCGATCCCGATACCGAGCCATTGGGCCGTCTTGAGCCCCAGGAAGACGGCCGGCTCGTCGCGAAGGAAGAAGAGCCCGAACCGGATGACGGCGAGCCCGAAGAGGTAGGCGCTCGCGGTCAGGCCTGCCCCGAGGCGGGTCAGGCGCTCACGGCCAAGCCAGATGACGACGAACAGCCCGCCGAGCAGGATCGCCTCATACGCCTGAGTCGGGTGGAGCGGCACCCCCTGCGGCGCCATCGACGCCGGATTCCGGTAGACCACGGCCCACGGCAGGTCCGTCGGGATCCCGTAGGAGTCGCCGCCGATCAGACAGCCAAGGTGGCCAATGGCCTGGCCGATCGCCGCGCCAGGTGCGGCAATGTCGAGCGCGGTGAGCAGAGAGATCCCCCGCCGGCGTGCGAACAGGAGCAGGGCGACAAGCGCGCCAAGGAGACCGCCGTAGAACGACAGTCCGCCCGACCAGACCATGAGGACGTGGGCCGGATCACCGCCAAGCGTCGGAAGTTCGTTCTGGATGACGTACAGGGCCCGGCCACCGACGAGGGCGGCAACGCCCACCCACATGGCCGCATCCCAGACGTGCTGCGCCCCGACCCCACGCCGGCGCGCCTCTCGCTGCGCCAGCCAGATCGCGACCCAGGCCGCGACGACGAGGATCATCCCGTACCAGCGCACGGGTACTCCGAGGATCGTGAACGCGACCGGGTCGATGTCGATGACGAACGGCATCCGGCTCTCCTACGTCGGGCGGGCAGAGCTTCGAAACGCCCAGAGACAGCCGGCCACCCAGGCGATCAGCGCGGCACCGGCCACGGCGATCGCGGCGCTCCAGTCCAGGGCGAAGACCGCGATGAGCGCGATCAATGGGAGCGAGCAGATCCACAGGACGACCGCCGTCCCGATCGGCTCCTCGAGCCGGCTGGCCTCGCCCCGCAGCCGGGCCAGCACTGGCGGTTGGCGATCGTCGAACAGCTCGATCCGGCCTCGATAGCGACCCATGCCGCAGGTGAAGCGGATCTCGCCCGGTGGCTGGGCCGGCAGGTCGATGGTTGTCGCACCCGTCGCCGCCAGGCGGCGGTCGAGGCGCGGACTGGAGAAGACGACCCGCTCGGAGCAGGCGTCGTCATCCTGTCGGCGGAAGACGATCCGGAGTGGTTCTCCGGCTCGCGCGCGGATCGAGTCCGGCTGATACCCGCCTCGGACGGTGACGTCGACCGTCTGGTGGCCGGTCGAGTCGAACCCGGCCCGGACCGGCTGCTCGAGCATGACTACCCCGCGCCCACGAGGGGCAGCGAGGGCGCCACGCTGACAAGGGTCGCGATCAAGGCCGGCATGCTCGCAGTACAACGGGCCGGCCTGAGTGTCCGATGAGGACTGCCTAACGCCAGGCTGAGAACCTCAGACCGTCAGCAGGATCGCGAACCCAAGGGCGAGGACGACGATCGCCAGGACGACCTTCGTCCCACCGGCGTGCTCGAGGTGCCAACGGTTGACCACCCTGATGAGCCCCGGTCGGCTGGCAAGGACGAGGAGCAGGACGAGCGGCGTGATGTAGGCGAGGTTGTAGATGATCAGCCCGCCCAGTCCGGCCGCGACCGTTCCGCCCGAACCGAGGAGGGCGACGATGCCGAGGTAGATCGCGCCGCTGCAAGGCACGGTGCACAGGCCGATCAGGACACCCCCGCCGAACAGCGCCACCGGCGAGCTCGTTCGCGCCCAATCGCGCATCCGGCCATGCAGCGCGTGCGGTGCCTCGAGCTTCCAGCCGGCGTCGGGCAGCAGGACATCGCGGATCATCCATAGCCCCATGCCGATCGCGATCAGCGCCGCGAACCGGCTCGGGAGGTGATTGCCGCCGAAGTTCGTCAGCGAGGCGACCGCGGTCAACAGGCCGAGCCCGAGCAGGAAGTAGGTGGCCAGGACGCCGACGACGAAGAAGGCGCCGAGGCCGAGGACGGTCCGGCTGGCGGCACGCGTATCAGCCATGCCACCGGTTTCGCCTGTCGCCAGCGACTGGCGCGTCGCCAGGCCGAGAGCGAACGTGGCGAACAGGATCAGGACGCCAAAGGCGCACGGATTGAAGCCGTCGAGGAAGCCCGCCGTGACGATCGCCGGTAGGCTGAGGTCGGTGAGGGCCTGGTGATCCGACATCGTCGGCGACACGAGGAAGATCGCGCCCCCCGATGCCGCAATGACCGTCCCGGCGATGA
>JACQEF010000333.1 GCA_016200745.1 Chloroflexota bacterium
ACCGCGATCACGATCGTGAGGCCGGCCGTTCGCGAGGTCAGGACGAAGTCCGGGATGACCGCGGGGCAGGCCTGCGAGCCCGGGTTCACCGACAGGACGTCGACGAACCCGCACAGCGGCCGCGACAGGACCCACAGCAACGCCGGCAGGATGAGCGCCAGCGCCGCCGCGACCCGGGCGACGAGCCACGTGTAGCGCGACGCGCCGTGCCACAGCTCGGCCACGAAGTAGGCGAGGGCGAGCACGACGAACGGGAGCGCGGTGTAGTAGTGGTACTGGAAGGCCGCCCGATCGATCCGCGCCCAGGAAATCCACTGAGCGGCAAACCCGATCGTGATCAGCGTGAGCGCGAGACTGCGGCGCTTGTACGCCATGACTGCCGCGAAGGCCATGGCCGGGATCCCGAGCCACCAGATCACGGCGTTGCCCGCGTCGTAGATCGAGGCCGAGGTCGATGCCGCCAGGCCCTCCTGGTAGAACCAGACCGGCTTGAGGTCGAGCGGCCAGGCCCACCACGGTGAGGACGCCGGGTGCGGGTCGGTCAGGCCGTTGTGGTAGCGGTACATCTGGCCGGTCAGGTCAAGCAGCGTCTGGCCGGTGTGCCCGGGCGGCCAGTCCGCCCACAACCCCGGCCAGGCCGACACGATCCGGTGCCCCTCGACCATCGCCCACGGCAGGTACGAGAGCACGTAGACGGTCAGCGGCAGAGCGATCAGGCAGGCCGCGGCCCAGATCAGGGGCAGCCCCAGGCTCGTGCCCGGCCGCAGCCAGCCGTCCGGGGCCGGGGCTGGCGGCTCGAGCAGGCGGACCGGATCGTCGGGATCGGGTGGGCCGGCCAGCGGGCCGAACCCGCGTCGACCGCCGAGCGAGAAGAGGGCGACGATGGCGAGCGAGCCGAGTCCGAGCGCGATGGCCAGCAACAGCGGCGTGACCGACACCGGGCCGAGCGCATACGCGGTCTGCAGCTTCCCGACCGCCAGCGCCCCGAAGAAGATGATCGTCCCGAGCGCGCCCGGAGCGACGACCGCCAGCCGGAGCTCATCGTCGGTCCAGGCGATCGGGTGGAGGATGGCGACCACGACGGCCAGCAGGGTGAGGGCGACCATGATCAGCAGGAACGTCAGGTTCCCGAAGCCTCCCCCACCGGGCACGCTGATCGCCATGTAGCCGAGCACGGCGGTCAGCCCGATCATCCCCAGGATCGCGAGCAACCGGCCGAGCGCGCTTCGGACGAGCAGCAGCAGGACCAATGCGCCGATGGCGTAGGCGGCGACCCATTTGCTCGCCAGCGCGAGGCCCAGGAGCACGCCCACGATCGGCATGCCGAGCCAGAATGCGAGCCGGCCGCGCCACCACCCGGTCCAGATTGCCGCGAACACGGTGTACGCGGCCACGATGAACAACCCCACGTAGACGTCGTTCATGCCGATCCGTGCCTGGACGAAGAACATCCCGTCGACCAGTACGAACAGGCCGGCAAGGACCGCCACGAGCCGGCGGCGGAACAGGATCCGCGCCAGCAGGAAGAGCAGACCGGCGGTCAGCGCGCCGGCGATCACGCCGGGCAGGCGCCAGGCGAACGCGTGGGAGCCGATCGCAATCGACGCGGTCGTGCCGTCGCCGGCGAAGACGAGCAGCTGCTGGCGGTCGGCCGACGGGTAGTCGGCGGCGACGTCGGCGGCCAGCGCCGACGGCGCGAACCCGGCCGGCAGCCGCGCGTCGGCGAAGACGGCGTTGGCGTGGGGCTCGACGACGTAGACCGTCCATGGATCCGTATCCGATCCGGTCGAGCCCGGGATCCTGCCCAGGATGTGGACCATCTGGGTGGCGGCGTCGTAGACGATCCGCGTCGCCGGGGCCGGGAGCGGGTACTTGCCCTGGTCGACCGGGCCGTCCTTGGCCGCGTCACCGCCAATGGCGAAGACCTCGTAGCCCGGGGCGTCCGGACGCCCGGTTGTCGCATACAGCCTCGGGTTGTCCAGGCCGGTGACCATCGCAAGGCCCTTGGCGCCGCCCTCCAATGGCATGGTGGTGATCAGAGACACGCGAGCGGGGTCGATGAAGGCGACGCCGCCGCTCGTGGCGACCGCGACGCGCCCGACCTCCTCGACGCCGATCCCCGGCAATCGGCCGTCGGCGATGGCCTTGTCCAGCGCCTTGCGGACGTCCCCGGTCCCGGGGCTCCCCAGCACGACCGTCGTCCCCGATGCGGGACTCGCCAGCTTCGTCTCGTAGTCCGCGGCGGTCCCTCCGAGGATGTCCGCGAGCGACGACGCCGCCGCCTTCGGATCCGGGACGTCGGCCACGGTTGCCACGAGGGCCGACCCGGAGCCGCCGAGGGCGAGATCCGCGATGCCGGGCAGGTCCAGGCTCCCGGCGACCTCGCCGCTCACGAGATCGACCACGCTCAGCCGGCCGGCCGAGGCGGCCACGACGGACGTCCCGTCGGCGGTCAGCAGGAGGTGACCGACGGGATGGTCGAGGGTGGCCAGCACCCTGGGTGACGGCCCGAGGTCCACCGCGACCGATCCGAGCGCCGTCGCGTCCAGGGTCGCGACCCGGCCGTCGTCGTAGCCGAGGAGCAGCTGTCGCCCGATGGGGTCGAAGGCCAGGGTGGCGGCTCCTGCGGCCGGAACGACCGAGATCAGTGCTCGCGTGGCCAGGTCGTAGGTCCGAATCTCGCTGCCGGTCGCCACGTGCAGCCGGTCGCCGGCCTGTCCGCCCGGGGACTCCGGGTCCACCCGGCGCGGCTCGATCACCGCATCGCGGACCGGGACACCCAGGGCGTTGGTGGCGTCGACGTGGTCGCCGCCCCACAGCACCAGGCCGGCCGCCATCGCGTACTTGGCCAGGTGCGGGTGGGTCCACTCGTAGATGTCGTGCGACAGGCCGTACCGCCAGTCCTGGAGGAACTCCGTCGCGGTCCGCGCGTGATAGACCTCGTCGAAATGCATCTGGTACGGCTCGGCGAGCCGAAACGTCCGGAACAGGAGGCTGCCGACCACCAGCACGACGAGCAGCCAGAGGTCCAGCCGATCGAGCCGGCCGCCGCGCTCGCGAACGAGAAGCGCGCTCCGATCCGGGCGGATCGGCCGGTCGCCGAGCCTCGACCGGAGCCAGCCGACCACGCCGAGCTCGGCCAGGCCGGGGCGGACGGACCAGGTCGGGAGTCGCACGCCGCCGGCGCCAGCGGGTTCGGGAGAGGGCTCGGATGCCGGGATCCCAGGGGCGTCGAGGTCGGGGGCGACCGGTGGGGGAGAGCCGGCCAGGGCAAGGGTCGGCGGCGCGGGCACGGCGACCCCCAACGGCTCGCGCCGGTCGAAGGCCACCGCACCGGGCGACCCCGCGTCCGACGCCACTGCGTCGTCGGCGGCCGGCGGCTCGACCCAATCCCCCTCGTGGTCCCACGTTCCGGCCATGGCAAGCTCATCGTCGAGGGCCCGGCGGCTGTCGCGCCGGAGTTGGACGAACGCCCATGCGAACGCCACCGTGTGGGCGATCGCCACGATCGTCACGCCGGTCTGGGACCGGATGGCACCACCGATGCCGAGCCAGTCCGTCACCGACGGGTTGTCGGGGTAGAGCGTGGTCAGGACCACGTACATGTTGGCGAACGTCGCGGCGGTCAGCGCGACGTAGGCCCACCGCCAACGCCACGAAACGGCGGCCAGGATCACCCCGACCGCGAAGAACGGATAGCCATAGCGCTCGTGGACGCGCGTCGGCACGGCGAAGAACGCGAGCGCCAGCACGGCGACGCCGACGAGCACGGTCAGGCGGTCCGGGCGGCGGGCCACGACCCACAGGACGAGGAGCATCGAGGCAAGCAGCAGCACGGTGCCGACCAGGACCGCCGGAACGCCCGCCAGGGTCGCGACGCCGGCGCCGCACTGGTCGGCACAGCCGGCGAAATCGCAGATCCAGGCACTCGAGCTGGCGAGGCTGTTCCCCAGGTCCCCCGGCACGAGCGCCCACAGGTTGTAGGCGTTCACCGTCAGGTACGGGTAGCCGCCGGCGGCCTTCGCGATCTGCTCCAGCAGCCCCGAGCTGACGAACGGGGCCTGGCCGCCGATACCCACCACGGACAGGCCGAATGGCAGAGACAGGACCACCGCGGTGAGGTAGCCGGCAAGTGCGGTCGTCACGATGCGGATGGGGCGCCCGGTCCGCACCGGGTCGCCGGCCCCGCCGGCCGGCCAGAGCGCACGCCGGACGGTGACGATCGCCACGAGCGGGATCAGGATTCCGAGTTGGGGTTTGATGATCGCGGCGACGACCGCGAAGATCGCCGCGCGCTCCGGCCTGTCGCGCCAGATCTCGCGCAGGCCGAGCAGGAGGAACACGACGCCGACCGAGTCGACCTGGCCCCAGACGACGCTGTCGAACCACGAGATCGGGTTGAGCACCGCGACGGCGGCCGCGGCAAGGGCCAGGCGCCGGCGCCCGCCGAGCTCGAGGACCATCGAGTGGACCAGCCAGCCGACGGCGAGGTCGGCCAGGATCGGCAGCGCCTTGAGGTCGAGGTCGGTGAGGAACCCGACCGACGGGATCGAACCGATCCCGGGCAGGGCGTGGAGCACATTGCCGAGCACGCCCACGAACCACAGGCCGAGCAGGTAGCCGGGCGTGTAGTCGTGGAAGAAGGGGCGGTCGTAGAACCCGTACGGGCCGTTCGCGGCAAGATCGGACATCCAGGCACGGAACGCGCCGATGTCGACGCCGAACCCGGAGCCCGGGATGAGTTGTGCGATGATGAGGCGGAGGGCGAGCCCGGCTGCGAGGACCACGAGGACCGCGCCGACGGTTTCCCGCGTTCCGGTCGCCCGCGACGGCGCTCCTGTGCCTCGCCCGGTCCCACCGAACGCGGGGCCAGTCACCGGGAACGGCTCCTGCACGAGCGTGGAAGGTGGATCGGAGCGTAGCACAGGGCGGCCTGCCGGACGCCGACACCGGCCCGTGGTCCGACCCTCGAATGGCACGCTGGATGTCCGTGCTGATCGGGTTGCTGCTCGCCCTCGGCGCGATGGCGGTGTACCTCGCCACCCGGACCGACCGCTACTACGACCACTTCGTGTGGCAGGCGGCCGCCTTCCTCGAAGGCCACGCGGCCATCCGCTACCCGGTCGATGCCAGCGGGACGTTGCACGGCAACCTCTACTTCCAGGATGTCCTGCCCGTCACCACGACGGATGGCGTGCCGCGCGGGTTGCTGCCGTTCCCGCCGTTGCCGGCGGTCATCCTGCTGCCCTTCGTGGCGCTGTGGGGCCTCGCCACGGACGCCCAGACGATCTTCACGATCCTCGCCGCCGTCGATGTTGCGATCTGCTGGTGGGCGCTCGCCGCCCTCCGGATCCGGCCGGCCGTGCGGCTGGGCGTAACGGTCTTCTTCGCGATCGGGACGGTCTTCTGGTTCACCGCCCAGGTCGCGACCACGTGGTACCAGGCCCACATCGTGGCGGTCGGCCTGACCCTCCTCGCCATCGGGGTCGTGCTGCGTGGCCACCACGAGCCGGAGCTGGCCGCCGAGCGGGCCGTTGAACGGGCGTCGTCGGCCACCGGCGGGTCCGCGCTCCGGGCCGTCCTCCGCGTCGATCGCCGCCAGTTCGTTGGTGGCCTGCTCTTCGGTCTTGCCTGCACGGCGCGCCTGACGGTCGTCTTCGGGGCGCCGTTCTTCGCCTTGGTGGGCTCGGGCGGTGGCGTTCGGCGGCGCGCCTGGTCGGCCGGTCTGGGGGCCGCGCTGCCGATCGGGATCCTCGTGCTCTACAACCTGGCGACGACTGGCCACGTCTTCCATCCCGCCTACGAGTACCTCTACGCTCTCGAGGCGAACGGCTACCCGAGCCTCGGCTACCACCCGGACTGGTCGATGGAAGACCCGCGCTACCTGGTCCAGAACGTCGGGATCGCCCTGTTCAGCCTGCCCGACATCCTGCCCCGGTTCCTCCCGGACAGCGTGGCGGTCCAGCCCGTGGCCGTCTGCACGGATCCCGGCGCCGTCCGCGGCCTGTTCGACCTGGCCTGCCCGCTGGCGGTGCCGCGGGACGTCGGCATGAGCGTGATCCTGACCAGTCCGGCCTACCTGCTCGCGCTTCCGGTCGTGGGCCGCCTGGCTCGGAGCCGGCTGGTCGCGGGCGCCCTCCTCGCCGTGCTCCTGATCACGCTCGCCAACCTGATGCACTTCAGCCAGGGCTGGGTCCAGTTCGGCTACCGGTTCAGCCTGGACGCGGCGCCGTTCGCGCTGGTGCTCGTGGCGATCGGCGCGGAGCGCCTGGTCGCCAGCCGGCGATGGGGAACGGCGCTCGTGACGGGGCTCATCGCCGTGTCGATCGCGGTCAACCTGTGGGGCGTGATCTGGAGCCGGCTGCTCGGATGGTGAGCCGCCGCCTCCCGTGGGGGCTCGTGCCGCCGTTCCTGGTCGCCGTGGCGGCGTTCGGCGCGGCCCGTGTGGCCCTTCTGCCCGGTGTCGCGTTCTGGGACACCGGCGAGCTCCAGACCGTCGGGCCGCTGCTCGGCACCGCCCATCCGACCGGCTTCCCGACCTACGTGCTGCTGGGTTGGCTCGCCTCCGTCGTGCTCCAGCCGTTCGGCGAGCCAGCCTTCCGGATGAACCTGCTCAACGCCATCTTCCTGGCCACGGCGGCCGGGGTCACCGTGGACCTCGTGCGCGCCCTGACCCGCTCCACCGCGCTGGGCGTGCTGGCGGGCCTCGGACTGGCGCTGACGCCGATCGCGTGGGCGATCGGCACCCACGCCGACGCCCACGCGCTCTACCTGGTCTTCGTCGTCGTGCTGCTCCGACTGCTGCTCGCGTGGGAGGGCCGTGTCCGCTGGGACGCGGGCGGCTGGGGCGGCGGCGGTTCGGGGAGCGGCGGGCCAAGGAGCCGGGGGCGAAGCGCCGGCGACCTCGGCGATCGCTACCTGGTCGCCGCGGCGGGGGTGTACGGGCTCGGGCTCGGCACCCATTCGCTGATCCTGCTGCTGGCACCCGCGGTTGGGCTGTTCGTGCTCGCGGTGGACCCGGAAATCCGGCAGCGTCGCCGCCTGGTCGCGACCTGCGTCGCCGCGCTGGCGATCGCCACGGCGCTCGTCTACCTCGAGCTGCCGCTGCGAGCGGGACCGTTCCGTGCCCCTCTGGTCTACGGCCGGCCCGACACCTGGGACGGCTTCTGGTACGTGGCGCTCGGTCAGCAGTTCATGGGCAGTCTCGTCGATCCGTTCGGCGACCTGCCCCGCAAGCTGGGCGATCTGGCCCGCCTGTCGCTCGACCAGTTCGGTCCGCTGGCGCCGCTGATCCCGCTCGGCTTCGTCGCCACCGCCCGGCGACGGCCGCGGTACGCCCTGCTCACGGGCCTGGCGCTCGTGCTGATCTGCTTCTTCGCCGCGTCCTACGAGAACGCCGACATCGACCGCTACTACCTCGTCCCGATCCTGATCGCCTGGGTCTGGCTGGCGGTCCTGGCACGCGCCGGGGCTGACTGGTTGGCGGCGACGTTCGGGCGGTGGACCGCGCCCATGGCCGGCCCTGGCCGGGTGGGCGCCATCCTGACCGCGCTGGCCGCAGCCCTCCTGCTGGTTCCGACCGCGCTGGCCGCTCCGACCCGCCTGGCCGCGGTCGACGAGAGCGGGGACCGTTCGGCCGCGGACTGGACGGATCGGGCGCTCGACCGCATGGAGCCCGACGCGGTCATCGTGAGCTGGTGGAGCTTCTCCACGCCGCTATGGTATGCACAGCGCGTCGAGGGCAGACGCCCCGACCTCACCATCATCGACGATCGGACGCGCCTCGACGACGGACTTGGAGAGCTCACCGACGTGATCGACGCCAACCTCGGGGCCCGCCCCGTCTACGTCATCCGCTCCGACCCGGAGGAAGTCGTCCGCCTGTCCGCCCGCTACCGGCTCGAGCCGATCGACGGGGTGGTCGGATTCGACCTGACACGGGTCGTCGCCCGGCTCGGGGCCGGCTCGTGACCGCCGCCTCCGCCGCCCCGGACGGGGCCGTGCGAGCCCGGGTGGCACGTCTCTCGTACTTCTTCCCGGCCCACAACGAGGAGGCCAACCTCGAGGGCCTCGTGGACGAGGCGCTGGCCACGCTGCCCACCCTCGCCGACACGTTCGAGATCATCGCGGTGGACGACGGCTCGCGCGATGCCACGGCGAGCATCGCCGAACGCCTCGCCGAGCGCCACCCCGACGTCGTTCGCCTCGTCCGGCATCCGGTGAACCTCGGCTATGGGGCGGCGCTCCGGTCCGGGTTCGCCACCTCGCGCTACGAGCTGGTCGCGTTCACCGACGGCGACCGCCAGTTCAGGGTGGCCGATCTCGGCCGGCTCACGGCCCGCCTGGCCGCGCCGGACTCGCCCGATGTCGTCGTCGGGTTCCGGATCAAGCGCGCGGACCCGCTCGTCCGGACGCTCTATGCCCGTGCCTATCGCCTCGCGAACCGGACCTTCTTCGGGCTGCGGGTGACCGACGTCGACTGTGCCTGCAAGCTCTTCCGGCGGCCCGCCCTGGAGCGTCTGCGCGTCGAATCGGGCGGGGCGTTCTTCTCGGCCGAGCTGCTGATCAAGTTGGAGGCGGAGGGCGCGTCGGTCGCCGAGGTCGGCGTCCCCCACTACCCGCGAACGGCCGGCTCGGCGACGGGTGCCAGGCCATCGGTGGTGTTCCGCGCGGTCCGCGACTTCTGGCTGCTCCGGTTGCGGATGTGGGCCAACCGCCGGGCGGCGTTGCGCCGCGGCTCGCCGATCCTCGGCTAGCTCCCCCGGCCCTCGCTCTCGGGGCCGGCGTCGAGCGAGTTGACGAAGTCGCGGAAGACGTCGAGCCGCGGGTCGACGATCCCCTCGCCGATCGATTCGAGCGTCGAGCCTTCCTCGCCCTCGTCGCCGAGCCCGCCGTCGGCACCCAGGGCGGCCTGCTCGAGCACTGCGATCGACGCGAAGATCCGGACGCCGGTCCGCACCGCGAGGGCGAGGGCGTCGGACGGCCGGGCGTCCACCTCCACCCTCCGGCCATCGCGATCGAACAGGATCCGGGCGTGGAAGGTCTCCTCGGCCAGCTCGGAGATGATCACCCGGTCGATCTCGACCCCCAGCGCCTCGAGCGTGCTGGCGAAGAGGTCGTGGGTCAGCGGGCGCTCGGGGGTGAGGCCCTGGAGCTTCATCGCGATCGAGCTCGCCTCCCACGGTCCGATCCAGATCGGCAGGTAGCGATCGCGGTCGGCCTGCTTGAGGATCACGACGTGCCGGTTCGAGAGCATGTGCACGCGGACGCTCTCGACCTGCATCTCGACGAGCTCGTCGTCCATGGCGGGATTATCCCACGCTCGGCCGACCTGCCGGCCCGACGGGACTGTACTTCACGGCAAGCCCGACCATGGCCCCGAGGATGAACCCGCCGATGTGCGCGAAGAAGGCCACCCCGCCGGTCTGCGTGACCCCGAGCGACGCGAACCCGTCGACGAGCTGCAGCACGAACCAGAATCCGAGCACGACCACGGCGGGGATCTTGACCAGCTGGTAGAAGAACCCGAGGAAGATCAGCGAGGTCACCCGGGCCCGCGGGAACAGGACGATGTAGGCACCGAGGGTGGCCGCGATCGCGCCGGAGGCGCCGATCGTCGGGGCGCCCGATGTCGGATCGACGGCGACCTGGGCCAGGCCGGCTACGATGCCGCCGCCCAGGTAGAAGGCCAGGAAGCCGAGCCGCCCGAACCGGTCCTCGACATTGTTCCCGAAGATCCACAGGTAAAGCATGTTGCCGAGCAGGTGGAGCCAGCCGCCGTGCAGGAACTGGCTGGTCACGAGCGTGGCGGTGTCAACGGACAGGAAGTCGCCGCGTCCCCAGGCGGCGGTCAGCCTGCCCGGCACGACGCCCCAGTCGACGATGAGCCGGTTGAGCGCGGCGTCCCCCCAGCCCGCGCCGAGGCCGAGCTCCCAGGCGAACGCCACGGAGCAGGCGATCACGATGGCGAGGGTCACGACGGCCGAGCGGCGAGTGGGATTGGCGTCGCGAAGCGGGATCACGCCGCCAGGCTGGTCACGACTTCTTGGTCGGCTTCGGAGACGCCGACCGGGCGGGCACGGAGGCCGGCGCACCGCTCCCCTCCGGCGACGCGGACGGTCCGGCGGATGGCGCGCCAGTAGGCGCCTCGTCGGGCACGGCCTGGAGGACTGCCTGGTGGACCCCGTCGCGCGACAGCCAGACGATCGTCGCCGGCTCGCCCTCGATGCCGTCGATCACGTACATCGCCCGCAGGTCGGACCACTCGGACAGGCCCCCGGCCAGCCGGTACTGGCCGTCGTAGGCGCCGTCCTTCTTGCCGACGGCCACGATCCGGCCGTTCGGCCGGTCGAACGCGTACAGGTCGCCGACCCGCCGGTCGGTGCCGCCGGTGACGATCGAGTATGTCGGTGCGGGACGCAGGAGCGTGTCGTCCGGGGCCTTGGCGTTCCAGCCGTCGTTCTTGCCGGACACGTACCGGTCGAGCGCGCCGCCGTCGGCCGCGAAGAGGTCGCCGTCGAGATAGATCGAGGTCATCGCCGAGACGTCGCGTGCCGTCGCCAGCCACGCCGTCGGGGCGGCCGGGAAGCCGTTGCCGTCGGCGGCCGGCGAGTAGGCCTCGATCTGCTGCTCGCTCGGGTCGACGACGTACAGGTTGTAGAGCCCGCGCGACTGGTCGCGGAGGAAGGTCGCGATGCCCAGGATGTCGCTGCCCCACGACGTGGAGCCCTTGACGCTGACCCGTACCAGGGTCCCCTTGCCCTTGGTGTCGGCCGGCCGCCAGCGCCAGAGCTGGTTCTTGGCGTCGAGGATCAGCAGGTCGGGGCCGCCCACCGCGAGATAGCGCGGCGTGGAGACCGTGCCGCCGCTCGCCTTCTGGCCCGACCGTGCGACCACCGTGGCCTTCCTGGTCTTGACGTCCACCCGATAGACGGACTTCGTCGACCGATCGATCACATACGGCACGCCGTCAGGGCCGCGGACCATGGCGCGCAGGTCGATCGCTGCGCCGCCCTCCGCCGGCGCGAACGTGAAGACCGTGGTCGACTTGACCGGAACCACGCCGTACAGCCGATCGAGGCCGGCCAGCGTTCGCTTCCGCAGCGGGGCGACGACCGAGTCCGCGACGTTGGCGGCGTTGGCGGCATCGAGCTGGCGGTAGGCGTCGGTCAGCAGCTGCAAAGCCTGGCCGGGGTCGTCGGCGACGAGGTCGATGCCGGGTCCGGTCACCTTGTCCAGGTCGGCCGTCGCCGCGTCGATCGCCCGCTGGCCGGCGGTGACCGAGCTGATCGCGGTCTCCGGTGTGCCGCCGCCGCCGAAGACGTAGACGCCGAGTCCCAGGCTGCCGACCACCACGATGAGCGCGAGCGCCGCCAGCGCGGCACGTCGCTGAGTCTCGCGCCTTGACGCCAGCGGCGTCACGCGCCGGTAGGCCGGCTTCCGCTGTGGCATCAGGCCCTGGGCCCAGGCGACCGCCCGCTCCACGGCCCCGCCGGCGGCCACCCGGGCGTTGCCGGCCGCGGCGCTCACCGCGAGCCCGGCGGCCTGGACGTTGTCGGCGAGCGGGATCGGCGAGCGGTCCGGGGCACCGGCGAGCGGGGCGGACGGTCGAACCGGGACGAGCGTCCGGGCCTTCGCCGTGGACGACACCTCGGTCGCCTCGAAGGCGATCGCACCGTCGCTCCCGGTGCCGTCGGCCGCCACGAACCGGTGGTGCATGTGCTCCATGGCCGACTGCGGGTGGAGCGTCAGCATCGCGTCCTTGAGCTCATCGGCGCCCAGCCTGGCGATGACGTTCGGGGAGATCAGCACGAGCGAGTCGCCGACCGATACCTCGCCCCGCCAGACTTCAGGCTCCAGGTCGGGCGACGGCAGGCCGCGCTCGCGGTGCGGGTCGGGCAGGGTCGACAGCCGGGCCTGGCGGATCAGGTAGGCCTCGGCCGGCCCGACGGTGGCCACGTACATCTCGTTGGCCCGGACGACCGCCACGCCGACGCCGATCGGCCCGCCTCCGTCGGTCGACTTGAGCCCGAGCCGATCGGCCTGGTGGGCCAGCCGCTTGTTGGCGGTCGCGATGGCCTTCTGGAGGCAGACCCGGATCCCGGCCGACTCGTCGTAGTAGTACTCGTTGCGAATGGTCTCGGCGGCCAGTCGAGTCGCCTCCAGCGCGTGGCGCGTCACGACCCGGGACGTCACCAGGAGGTAGAGGTGACCCTTGGAACGCGCCACGGAACCGACGCTCGGCTCGACCACGACGAGGGTGTCGGGTGAGTCGGCGAGTCGGTCGTGCTCGGTGACGACACCGAGCTTGAGCTGGAGTCGAACGGCCATCCGAGCCTTTCGTGATCAGGCGGGAGGCGGATTATACGCGGCGACCCCCGGGCCGGACGTGGACGCGCAGCTCGCGCGCGCCGACGCCGCCGGGGGCCGCGGCGAACGCTGACAGGAGCTCCGGCCCGCGCATCCGGAGCTCCTGGGCGACGATCGGCGCATCGGCCTCCACGACCAGCGCGAAGCCGTCCAGCCGGACCGCGCGGCAGGCGCCGGCGGCCGCCGGGACGCGTTCCGCCACGATCGCCTCGAACGTCGCGATGGCGCGCGAGAGCCGGAGCTCGTCCTCGAGCCCCAGTGCGCGGGCGGCATCCGGGATGAGTTCGCCGAGCCGGACCATCGGCCGTCGCCGGGCCGTCACCGGACGGCTCCGACACCGCCGGATCCGGGAGATCCGGCGGCGCCTGGCGGGCGAGATCCTGCGCTCGCTTGAGACCCTCTTCGAGGCGCCGTGCGCGGTTCTCGAGCGA
>JACQEF010000334.1 GCA_016200745.1 Chloroflexota bacterium
AACGGCGGCGCCATCGCGCTGGGCCACCCGCTCGGCATGAGCGGCGGGCGGCTGATCACGATGCTCGCGCACGAGCTGCGCCGGACCGGCGGGCGGTATGGGCTGGCCACGATGTGCATCGGTGTGGGCCAGGGGATCGCGACGATCATCGAACGGATCGACGGGTAGGCGCGCTTTCGCCGGATCTCGGTCGCGAGACCGACGGGCAATGCTCCCGGCGGCCGGGACAGGTTCTCGCCGATTTCGACGCTGGTGCTTGTCGAAACCCGTTGCCTTGCGTACGATGGCCGGTAGTCACCCCGTGTCGACGAGCCAGCAAGCCATCCCGGAGGTTCCAGCCTGATGATCGACCAGCAGCCGACGCTCGTCTCCCTCACCGACGCCGCGGTCCTCAAGCTGCAGGAGCTGACGAAGGAAGAGACGAACCCCCAGATCGGCCTGCGCGTCTACGTCTACTCCGGCGGCTGCTCCGGGTTCCGCTACGGGATGATGCTCGAGGACGCCCCCACGCCCGAGGACCGCGTGCTCGAGGCCAGCGGGATCAAGGTCTACGTCGACGGCCAGAGCGTGGACCTGCTCAAGGGCTCGCAGATCGACTACGTCGACACGCTGATGGGCGCGGGCTTCACGGTGAACAACCCGAACGCGGTTGCCGCGTGCGGCTGCGGCTCCAGCTTCCGGACCGCCGACGACGCCGGCTCGGCGAGGGGCTGCGCGCACTGATGTCCTGACCGGCGGCACGCTCGCGTGTCGCCTTCGCGAACCAGGAAGCCGCCGGACGCCCGGCGGCTTCTTCGTGCCGATGGCACGGACCATTGGGGCGGCTGTACCGTACCCCTGAGCCATGCGTGCGTCGCCGGATGGGGTGCACGCTCCGTGGTGGCCGGGGGCGGTCAGCGCGCGCAGGTGTCATGTCAATCCGTCGTACCTTCATGCCTCGACCATCGCTCGCCCTGGCCTACCTGGCGATCGGCGCGGCGTTGATCGTCGCGCACGCCTGGCTCGGCGTGGGCAGCCCCGGTCAGACCCTCGTCTACGACCTCGTGGGCGCCTCGGCGGTCGCGGCCCTCGTCTACGGCGCTTGGCGCTACCGACCGGACCGGCGCCTGCCCTGGATCCTCATGGCACTCGGCCAGGCCTCGTTCGTCGTTGGCGACCTGCTCTGGGACTGGTACGAGGCGATCGGCGAGAGCCCATTCCCGTCGCTCGCAGACGTCCTCTATCTGGCCGGGTACCCATTCCTCGGGTTCGGCCTGCTGCTGCTGATCCGGCGGCGCCTGGGCGACGGCGACCGCGGCGGGCTGCTGGACGCGGCGATCCTGACGACCGCCGCCGCCGTCCTGTCGTGGACGTTCCTGATCCAGCCGCAGGTCACTGCCACCGACCTCGACCCGCTCTCGCTGGCGATCAGCCTGGCCTATCCGATCGGTGATCTGATCCTGATCGGCGTCGCCATGGGCCTGCTGGCTACGCCGGGCGCCCGAACGCCGGCGTTCCTGATGCTCGCCGGCAGCCTGGCCAGCGTCCTGGCCGCCGACCAGATCTACGCGGTGCAGGCGCTCGACGAGTCGTACGTGGCCGGCAGCTCGCTCGACGCCCTCTATCTCGCGTCGTACGTCCTGTTCGGAGCGGCCGCCCTCCATCCCTCAATGCGCGTGCTGACCGACCCGCATCCCGTGCCGGTGACGTGGCTGGGTCCCTTGCGCCTGGTGGGTCTCGCGGCGGCCATGATCACCGGGCCGGTCCTCGTGGTCATCGGACCGACGGCGGAGGACGGACTCGCGGTGGTTGCCGCCGGAACCGCGCTCCTGTCGCTGCTCGTGCTGGCGCGACTGGTCGGCCTCGTCGGCCTCCTGGCGAACGACGTGGCCAAGCGCCGCGCCCTCGAGGCACAGCTCAGCTTCCAGGCCTTCCACGACCCGCTTACCGGGCTCACCAACCGGCGCCGGTTCATGGAGGCCACGCAGACCGCGCTCGCAGGCCGGCGGCGCCCCGGCGCGATCGCCGCGCTGTTCATTGACCTCGACGACTTCAAGACGGTCAACGACACCCTCGGTCACGCCGCCGGCGACGAAGTCCTGGTTGCCGTGGCCGATCGCCTGCGCGGCGGCCTGCGGGCGGGGGACGTCGGGGCTCGGCTTGGGGGCGACGAGTTCGGAGCGCTGCTCTCGGACATCCCCGACCGGGCCTATGCGATCGCGGCGGCTGACCGGCTGCTCGGGACCCTGGGCCAGCCGGTCGAGTCGGGAGGACGGACGATCGAGGTCGGCGTCAGCATCGGGATCGCCTTCGATCGGTCGTCGATGGTGTCGGTCGATGAGCTGCTCAGCGAGGCCGACGTGGCGATGTACCAGGCCAAGGCGCGTGGCAAGGGTCGCCATCACGTCTACGTACCCTCGGACGAGACCCAGACCGCCATCGACCAGCTTCTCCCCGAGATCGCCGCCACGGTCCGCCGGCCGACGCGAACGGGCCAAGCCAAGCCGGCTGGGGCGGAGGCGGGCTAGACTTTTGGGGCGGCGGACCCGCGGTTCGCCGGTCGCCCGCCGAGCGCGAGGAACCTGCCCCGGGTCATGGAAATCCCGCTGTTCCCGCTCCACGCCGTCCTCTGCCCTGGCATTGTGCTGCCGCTCCACGTGTTCGAGGATCGCTACCGGGCGCTGACCCGCCATTGCCTGGCGACCGGGACGCCGTTCGGCATCGTCCTCATCCGGGACGGCCGGGGGGCCGCGTCGGGCCCGACGCCGGTGCTCGCCGGGGTCGGCGCGCTGGTCGAGATCCGGGAGGCCGGACGGTACGCCGACGGCCGGTATGACCTGCTGGCCGCGGCGACCGGCCGGTTCGCGATCGATGCGGTTGACGCCGGCCGGGCGCCGTACCTCGTGGCCGACGTGACGCCGCTCGAGGACGACATCGGTGACGAGGCCCGGGCCGAGCGCCTGGCCGCGACGGCCGTCCGCCGGTTCGTTCGCTACCTCGAGCTGATGCGGACCCGCGAGGGGGAGACGGGCGACGCCCTCGATGTCCGGGTGGAGATCGACGCCCCGGGCACCGACGAGCCGGAGCCCGCCGTCATGGACCTCGGGCCCGAGCGGGCCGAGGTCGCGACCGGCCCTTCGAGCGACGAACCCGGCCCGGATGACGGACCGGTGCTCGCGATCCCGGATGACCCGACGGTGCTGTCCTACCTGCTCTCGGGGATCGTCCAGACCGAATTGCCCCGTCGCCAGCGCCTGCTCGAGGCTGCCACGACCGTCGAGCGGCTCGAGCAGCTCCTGGTCCTGCTCGATCGCGAGGTCTTCCTGCTGACGCACCGGCTGCGCTGCTTCACGCCCGATCGGCACGCGGCCGCTGGCGCCCGTCGCAGCTGATCGCCGGACGCGCGGCTACCCGGGCGGCGAGATCCAGGCGCGCGGGATGTAGTTGTCGGGCGCGCCGAACGTGCCGACCATCACGAAGCGCCCCTCGAACGGCACGACCGCGCTCGGCTCGGCCTGGCCCATCGGCGGCTGGTCCGGCGAGCGGTCCCAGCGGACCCCGTCCGTGGTGATCCAGCTCTCGCCAGTGCCGAACTGCACGTCGACGACGTTGCCAACGGCCAACAAACCGGTCGGCGTGACCGTCACGTCCATCATCCGCGCCTTGCCCTTGCCACCGGCGTACGTCCGCGACGGCTCCTCGGGGGCCAGCGCCCATGTCCGGCCTTCATCGGTGGAGCGCCAGGCGTAGGCGCCGATCTCGTCCGGCTGGCTGCCGACAGCGACCAGCGAGCCGTCGCCGGCCCGGGCGACCGAGCGGACCCACCCGCGGGCGAGGTCCGGATCGTCGATCCGGGTCCAGTGGTCGCCGTCCGGCGAGCGCCAGGCGACCGATCCGGTCGTCCGCTGCCCGGTGCCGAGCCGGCCAAGGGCAAGCCAGCCGTCCGCGACCGGGATGATCGCGGTCACCTCGGCGCCGTCGAAGCCGGGATCGTCGGCGACCGGGGTCCATGCGACGCCGTCCGTCGAGCGCCAGAAGCGAGCCCGGCGCTCGAACAGCTCGGGCCCCACGCTCCCGCCGGCCAGGATGCCGAGCGGCCCGGACGCGACCGCCGTCATCCGGTCCCAGTCCGTGAGGCCGTCGACGACCGGCACGTCCCGCTCGGTCCAGGCGCCGCCGTCGGGGGAGGTCCAGGCGACCGGATGCTGTCCGGATCGGCCGACCGCGACGACGCCGTCAGCGCCGGGCAGCGGTGTCAGGGCGACCGCGAAGGCCGGCTCGGTCGGCTGCGCCCGGCCGATCTCGACGAGCGCCCATTGGTCGGCATCGGTCGACGTCCAGGCGACGGGCCGCCAGTCCCAGCCGACATAGCCGACGGCGATCAGCCGGCCGGCCAGATTGAGGAGGTCGGCCATTGTGGCCTGACCGGGGAAGTGGCCCGGGTGGCCGGCCGTGAACCGGCCGGGCGGCGCCTGCGACGCGAGGGCCGTTGGAAAGGCGTCCTCGGGGAGAGCGACGTCAATGGCCGTCCGCCAGTCGAGTCCGGCGACCGGGGTGCGCGCCGGTGAAGTCTGGGGCACGGCGCTCGCGGCCGTCGGTGGCGGCGTCCTGGTGGACGGCGAGCAGGCTCCCGCGATCACCAACGCGAGCAGCAGCGCGGCGCCACGCCGATCGCCGGGGCGGTCCGTTGCGGCGGGTCGGAGCAGCCCCGTCCGCCGGCTCGCCGGGCCTCGCGTCAAATGCCTCCTACTCGCTGAAGCGCTCTTCCTGCCAGGGGTCCGCGTCGTTGTGGTAGCCGTAGCGCTCCCAGAAGCCGAGCTGGTCGTGGTCGAGGAACTCGAGGCCGCGGACCCACTTGCTGCTCTTCCAGAAGTACCGCTTCGGGATGAGGAGCCGCAACGGGTAGCCGTGCTCGAGCTCGAGCGGCACCCCGTCGAACGTGTCGGCCAGCAGGACGTCGTCATCGTCGAGGACCGACAGCGGGACATTGGCGGTGTAGCCCTGCTCGGCGTGCGAAACCACGTGCGTCGCCGTCGGGCGGACGGCCGCCATCTCGAGGATCGCCTGGATCGGCACGCCCTCCCAGGTCGTGTCGAGCTTGCTCCAGCGGGTCACGCAATGGATGTCCGTGTCGACCGTCTTGCGCGGCAGCGCCTTGAACTGGTCCCAGGTCAGCGTGAACGGTGATTCGACCTCGCCCCACACCCGGAAGTCCCAGGTCGTCAGGTCGGTGTGCGGGACCGAGCCGTAATGCAGGACGGGAAACTTCTCGGTCCGGTACTGGCCGGGCGGGATGCGGCCCGCGGTGACCGGATCCTGGTCGCGATTGCCGAAGAGACGTTCGAACATTCGTGATCCTCGTACGTGGCGGGCCCTATCGTCCCACAGGATGGGGCGCCGGCGGAATCGCCCGTCCGTGGCCGGCGTGTCGCATGGGGTACTGTTCCGGGCGTGGATACGCCGACCGCGCCGGACGCGCTGCTCCCGGCCACCAGCGTCCCGGGCGCGCGGCCCCGGCTGGTCATCGTCATGCCGGCCTACAACGCCGCCCGCACCCTGCAGCGAACCTACGCCGACATCCCGCACGACATCGTCGACCAGATCATCCTGGTCGACGACGTGTCGGCCGACGAGACCGTCGAGATCGCCGGCCAGCTCGGCCTCGTGGTCATCATCCACCCCGAGAACCGGGGCTACGGCGGCAACCAGAAGACCTGCTACGACGCGGCACTCGCCGCCGGCGCCGAGATCGTGGTGATGCTCCACCCCGACTACCAGTACGACGCGACGCGGATCCCGGCCCTGATCGCCCCGATCGCGGACGGCTCGCGCGACCTGATGCTGGGTAGCCGGTTCCTGGGCGATCCCCTCGCGGGCGGGATGCCCCGCTGGAAGTTCGTCAGCAACCGCTTCCTGACCGAGCTCGAGAACCTCGCCTTCGGGCTGCGCCTGTCCGAGTACCACACCGGTCTGCGGGCCTACAGCCGGCACCTGCTCGAGACCATTCCGTACCGGCTCAACAGCGACGATTTCGTGTTCGACCAGGAGCTGATCGCCCAGGTCGTGGCCGCCGGGCTGACCGACCGGATCGGCGAGATCGCCGTCCCCACGCGCTACTTCGAGGAGGCGTCGTCGGTCGGGCTGCGCCGGAGCATCGTCTACGGGCTGTCCACCCTGCGCGTGGTGGCTCGCTACCTCCTCCACCGGATGCGCCTGCGGCGGTCGCCGAAGCTGACCGCGCGTCGACCCACCGAGTAGGCCGCCGGAATCGACGAACCCCCGGCGGGGCCGGGGGTTCGATGCCGGATGCCGCCGTGTGCCGCTACTGGGCGAGGCCCTTGCTCTGGAGCCAGGCCTTCGCGACTTCGGCGATGTCCTTGTTGTCCACCGCCACCTGCTTGCCGAGGTCGGTCAAGGTGGCCGTGTCCATGGCGGCCGAGACCTGGTTGAGGATGCTCTCGAAGCCGTTCTTGTCGGCGAGCTTCGCGAGCAGGTCGTTGCGGACCAGCGGCGCGATGTTGTCGGCCGGCTGCGTGGCCTTGTCGTCCTCGAGGACGACCCAGCCATTGACCGCGATGTCCGGCTGCGTCGAGCACAGCTCGGCGACGTCGATGGTCTTGCCCTTGAGGGCCTGGGCCATCGGCGTGTCGCAAGCGTTCAGCTTGGTCGCGTTGGAAACGTCGATGCCGTAGGCGTCCTTGAGCGCCTGACCGCAGACGGGGTTGGTCGGGCAGTCGGTCGCGACGCCGAACTTCAGCTTGCCGGCGACCGCGGTGAGGTCGCTCATCTTGGTGAGCTTGTACTGGTCGGCCGTCTCCTTGCGGACGACGAAGGCGTTCTGGTCTGCGGCCGGCGAGAACGCCAGGACCGTGATCCCGCCGTCTTTGCCGCTCAGAACCGCCTGGAGGGCCGCCCGGTTGACCATCGGGTCGCCGGTCTGCGCGCCGGGATCGTAGAAGGCGAGGCCGCTGCCGATGTACTCCGGCTTGAGATCGAACTGGCCGCTCTCGAGCGCGGGCGCCGACACCTTGCGGGCGCCGATCCCGATGGCGGTGCGATCGACGGTATATCCCTTGGCCTCGAGGGCCTGGCCGTAGATCTCGGCCATCAGCTTGGCTTCATAGAAGCCGTCGCTGCCGAGCCGGATGGTCGGGTTCTCGGCGGCCGCAGCGCTGGGAGAAGCGCTGGGCTCGGTGCTGGCAGGCGCGCTGGCGGCTTCGCTTGGAGCCGTACTCGCGGCGCTGCTGGGTGATGCGCTGCCCCCACCCGTCGAGCAGGCGCCCAAGAGCACCATGATCGACGCCCCGAGGGCAAGCGTGCGGCGTATCCGCATGTGGGTTCCTCCGTGTTCTGCCGTGCTGGGACCGCCGGCAGTCGGGGGACTATACCAGCGAATTGTCACCAATCCGTGTCAACAATCCCGTTGCGTCTGTGCAACGAGGGCTTAGATCCCGGCCTCCCGCGGCGGCAGCTCGGCGAGCTGGAGGAACGGTCGGCGGGGTAAGCGCCCTCGGCCGCTTGGCTGTGCGACGCGCTGGATCCGGCTGAGCAGCAGCTCGCTCAGCATCGCCAGGCCGGCGACCAGCACGACCCCGCCGTAGAGCATCCCGTCGTCGTTCTGGGCGATCCCGTCGATGATGAAGCGACCCAGCCCGCCGCCGGCCAGGATCGCGCCGAGCGTGGTCGTGGCAATGACCTGGACGGCAGCCGAACGGATCCCGCCAACGATCACCGGCAGCGCCAGCGGGATCTCGATGTCGCGCAGGATCTGGCCCCCGCGGAAGCCCATCCCGCGGGCCGCCTCGACGATGTCGCGGTCCACCTCCGTCACGCCGGCATACGTGTTCACCAGGATGGGCGGGAGGGCCAGGATGATCATCGCCAGGACCGTGGGATACAGGGTGAACCCGAGGGCGGGGTCGTACGCCTGGGTGAACGGCAGCAGGATCCCCATCATGGCGAACGTCGGGATGGCCCTGCCGACGTTGGCGAGGCCCACCGCGAGGCTCGTCGCGCGCCGTGTATGTCCGATGAACAGACCGGCCGGGAGGGCGATCGCGACGGCGATCAGCAGCACCAGGATCGATACCTCGACGTGCTCGAGGAGCCGCGCCGGGATCCCGTTCGGCCCTACCCAGCTGTCCCCGTCGGTCAGCCACGCAAGGGTCTCGGTGACGAAGGTCATGCGTTGGACTCGGGCTGCAGCCCGCGAGGCGGCGCCCACGGCGTCGCCCGGCCCTGGAGCCACACGAATGCCCGGTCGGCAACCAGCGACAGCAGGATCGTCGGGACGGCACCGACCAGGATCTCGGTGAGGAAGAAACGGTTCATGCCCTCGTAGATGAAGAAACCGAGCCCGCCGAGGGCGTCGCCGAGCGTGGCCGTGATCGTGACCAGCCCGATCGTGGACACCGTCGCGACGCGGAGGCCGGCAATGATCAACGGGACGGCCAGCGGCAACTCGACCCGCCAGAGCCGGCCCGCGGCGCGGAAGCCCATGCCGTCGGCGGCCTCGCGCACGTCTGGCGGTGCTGCCTGGAGCCCGGCCACGACATTGCGCAGCAGGATCACGAGCGTGTACAGGACGAGCGGGACCTCGGCGGTCAGGATGGACAGGCCGGTGACGGGCACGAGCGCCGCGAAGAGGGCCAGGCTCGGGATCGTGAACACCAGCCCGGCAATCGCGGTGGACACGACGTTGACCGGGCGCCAGCGAGCGGCAATCACGCCGAACGCGAACGAGACGGCGAAGCCGATCGCCAGTGCGATGGCCGCCAGGTAGAGGTGCTGCAGGGTCCGGAAGGCGACGTGGTCGAGGTGGTCCGCGACCCAGCCCCAGTCGATCATGTCGGGGCCGGCTCCGAGGGCTGGGCGGCACCCTCGATGGCGCCGATCGCGCCGGCTCGCTCGATCGTTTCGAGATCGACCGCCGCGAACCGCGCGTCGCCCGCGGTCTCGCGCATCCGCTCCGCGATCATGTCGGCCGTCACGAGGCCCAGCACGGCACCCGTCCGGTCGACGACGATCCCGGCCTGGACGTCGGCGTCGAGGAGCATCGAGAGCGCGTCCTTGAGGGTCGTTCGTCGGTTGATCAGTGGCGACATCGAGTGGGCCAGCCGCTCGTCGAGCCGGCCCTCGCTCGGGATCGCGGCGTCGGCAATCCAGCCGATCGGCCGCCGGCTCTCGTCGACGAGCAGGAGGTACGGGAACGGGTCGGTCGCCGATCGCCGCCGTGCCTCGGCGCTCGCGTCGCCGACCCGGGCGATGACCGCAGGTCGCAGGTCGAGCTCCGACACGCGACTGAGCGACAGGCGCTTGAGCCCGCGGTCCGCGCCGACGAAGCGCGCCACGAACTCCGACGCCGGATTGGCCAGGATCTCGGCCGGTGGGGCGAACTGCTCGAGCTTCCCGCCGAGCTGCATGACGGCGACCAGGTCGCCCATCTTGATCGCCTCGTCGATGTCGTGGGTCACGAAGAGGATCGTCTTGGCCAGATCCTCCTGAAGTCGCAGGAACTCGTTCTGGAGTCGCTCGCGGACGATCGGGTCGACCGCCCCGAAGGGCTCGTCCATGAGCATGATCGGCGGGTCGGCGGCCAGGGCGCGGGCCACCCCGACCCGCTGGCGCTCGCCGCCGGACAGCTGGCGCGGGTAGCGATTGCGGTACCTCCCCGGATCGAGCCCGACCAGCGCCAGCAGCTCCTCGGCGCGCTCGCGCTGCCTGGCCGCCGGCCAGCCGAGCAACCGCGGCACCGTGGCCACGTTCTGGGCGATCGTCTGGTGCGGGAACAGGCCGACCTGCTGGATGACGTAGCCGATGCCGCGCCGGAGCTCGGTGACGTCGCGACCGGCCGTGTCCACACCGTCGATCAGGATCCGGCCGGCGGTCGGCTCGATCAGACGGTTGACCATCTTGAGCGACGTGGTCTTGCCGCAGCCCGACGGCCCGACGAGCACGCAGATCCTGCCGGCGGGGACGTGGAACGACAGGTCGTTGACCGCGCCGGGCGTCCCTTTCGCGTGCGCGTCGTACTGCTTGCTGACGTGCTCGAAGTCGACCGTCGCCCCCGAGGCATGCCGCGCCGGCGCGCTCATGACCAGCCTCTACCCGGCCTCGACGAGCGGTTTCACCTCGCCGATGAAGCGTTCGAGCGTCTCGACGTCGTACGGCGCGGGTTGCTCCGAGATGACGGTCCGGAAGCCGAGTGCCACGTACGGGCGCAGACGATCCGCCAGCTGCTCCGGCGTGCCGTTCCAGAACGTGTCGTCGTCGGCGACGTCGGCCAGCGGCGTCTTGTTGTGGTCCATCGCGTCCTTCCAGACGCGATCGGCCTCTGCCTCCGTGTCTCGGATCGTCAGCTTCACGCCGAGCGTGAACTCGATCTCGGCGATGTCGCGCCCGACCGCGTCGCAGTGCTCGCGCAGGACGTCGACCTTATGCGCGAGGACGTCCAGCGGGCCCATGGCGTTCCACATGTCCGCGTAGCGGGCGACCGTGCGAAGGGTCTTCTTCTCGCCGCTGCCCCCGATCATGATCGGGAGGTGCGCCTGAATCGGCCGCGGCACGACCCGCAGGTCGTCGAACGCGTAGTGGCCGCCGGGCGCGGACGTGACGGCGTTGCCGTCGAGGCCGGCCCGCATCGCCGCGACCGATTCGTCCAGCCAGTCGAGGCGCTGGCCGAAGCCGCTGCCGAAGTCGATGCCGGTGGCGCGATGCTCGGGCTCCATCCAGGCGCCGCCGATGCCCAGGATCGCCCGACCGTTGCTGATGTGGTCGAGCGTGGTGGCCGCCTTGGCGACCAGCCCGGGGTTGCGGAACGTGTTGGCGCCGACCAGGAGGCCCAGCCGGATCCGCTCGGTCGACGCGGCGTACGCGGCGAGCGACGTCCACCCCTCGAAGATCGGCTGGTACGGGTCGCCGAAGATCGCGTAGAGGTGGTCCCAGGCCCAGACGTGGTCGTAGCCGAGGCGCTCGAGGCGCTTCGTAGCGCCGAGGATCTCTGGCCAGGAGCTGGCCTGGTTCCAGAGCAGGACGCCGAGCTTGAGGTCGGTCATGCGGGTGGGCCTCCCGGAGCGAGTCGGTCGAGAAGACCCAGAGTGTAGAGGGGCGGCTAGGGGAGTGTCGCCAGGCCGCCTTCGACGATCTCGCGGTCATCGGGATGAGCGGTGCCTTCGCGCAGGTCTGGGCTCCGCGTCCAAGGGACAGGTGTCGCGGTGATGCACCTCGGATGCATCGCGAGCGGAGCCTGGGCCGGCAGGTTCTCTGCGCGGCTGACCTGCCGATGCATCCGACATGCATCGGCAGCGAGGGGGCCAACCCGGCCTCAGGCGCGATCCAGCTCCCGGTCGATGGCACGCAGGATGAACCGCGCAGCCTCGGCGCTCTTGCCGCCGAGCCGTTCGCCCCCGTCCTGCTCGAGGGCGCGCCTGAGGTCGCCGAGGAAGAGGTCCCTCGACGGCGTCCGGGCGAGGTCGCCGGCCGCGAACGCGGCTTCCAGTCGGGCGACCGCCGCGCGGGCGTTGTCGACGGTGTGGCCCTTCGCCGCGATCAGCTCGCGTACCTCCGCTCGGGCCGCGTCCGCGGCGGCACCCGGTGTGCTCATCGCCATCGCTCCAGGGTCCGGCGCAGTCGGTTCGGGGCGCCGGCGCCCACGGGCTCGGCGTCGGTCGCCGCCCCGCCGTCCGACGCCGGCGCTGATGCGCGCTCCTTCCGCAGCTGCCGCCAGTCCGACTCGAGCACGCTCATCGCCAGCTCGTCCCACCATCGGCCGTCGCGCCAGATCGACTCGCGCGACCGGCCCTCGATGACGAACCCGCAGCGCCGGTACGCGCGGACGGCACGCTCGTTGAACTCGAACACGAACAGTCCGATCCGGTGGAGCGACAGCGTCCCGAACGCGTGGTCGAGCATCAGCCGCGTCGCTTCCGTGCCGTAGCCGCGGCCCCAGGCGTCGGCCTCGCCGATCGTGATGTGGTAGAGCGCGGAGCCGTTCTCGCCGTCGAGCTGGCTGAACTCACAGGTGCCGATCAGCCGGTCCGTCGTCTGCTCGTGGATGTCCATGGCCAGCGCGTCGCGGCCGACCACCCGCGCCTCGAAGAACCGGTCGATCTCCTCTGGCCGCATCGGCGACGGCTGGTAGCGCGCCAGCCGGGCGATCTCGGGATCCGCATACCAGCGCCTGAACGCGGCGACGTTCTCCGGCACGTGGCGGCGCAGGACGACCAGGTCGCCCGTCAGCGTCTCCGGAAACCAGCCCTTCGGTGCCACGTCCGGCACGGTATACCATCGCCCCCATGCGTCGCTGGAGCGAGCTGGCCGAGCGACTCGCGGCGACTACCAGGACGTCCGAGAAGACGGCGATCCTCGCCGACTACCTCCGATCCCTCTCGCCCGAGGAGCTGCCGCTCGCCACGATCTTCCTGACCGGGCGCCCGTTCGCGGAGGCGGACCAGCGGTCGACCGGGCTCGGCTGGTCGGCGATCGCCTCGACCGTCGCCGACCTGGCGTCGGTCGGCCGATCGGCGCTCGGCGAGGCGTACGACCGCTCGTCGGACCTCGGGATCGCGGTCGCGGACGTGCTGGCGGCCGCCGGTCACGCACCCGCGGCCGACAGGAGCCCGACGCTCCCCGAGGTGGCCGCCGCGTTCGCGGCGATCGAGACCGCCTCAGGGCCGGCCCGGAAGGCGGCCATCCTCCGCGAGCTGCTCGAGCGTACGGACCCGCTGACGGCGAAGCACGTCGTCAAGGTCCTCGGCGGCGACCTGCGGATCGGGTTGCGCGAGGGGCTCGTGGAGGCCGCCATCGCCCGCGCGTTCGATCGCCCGCTCGAGGCGGTCAAGCAGGCCGGGATGCTCGTCGGCGACGTCGGGGAGCTCGCGGCGCTCGCCCGCGACGACGCCCTCGCCAGTGCCAGCCTGTCCCTCTTCCATCCGCTCAAGTTCATGCTCGCCTCGCCGGCCGAGGACGCGGACGAGATCGTCGCCCGCCTCGGGCCGGAGGTCTGGGTCGAGGACAAGTACGACGGGATTCGCTGCCAGCTCCACAAGCTGGGCACGGACGTCCGGCTCTACTCGCGCGATCTCCACGACATCAGCACGGGCTACCCGGAGATCGTCGAGGCGAGCCGCGGCCTCCACTGGGACGGCATCCTCGACGGCGAGATCCTGGCCTGGCGCGACGGCACCGTCCTGCCGTTCATCGCCCTCCAGACCCGGCTGGGGCGGAAGGCGCCGACCGACGCGATCCGGTCGGCGGTGCCGGTCATCTACGTCGCCTTCGATGCCCTCGGGCTGGGACCGGGCGGCGGTGCGCCGGTGACGCCGCTGCTCGGCCGTCCCCTCCGCGAGCGGCGGGCCCGGCTCGACGAGCTGGACCTGCCGCTTGCCGACGGCGACGATGGCGGGCGGTTCGCCCGGTCGTACCTGACGGTCGCGGGCGATGCCGACGCCCTGGAAGCCGCGTTCCTCGAGGCCCGCGCCCGACGGAATGAGGGCCTGATGGTCAAGGACCCGGCCAGCATCTATGCGCCGGGCCGGCGCGGGCTGGGCTGGCTCAAGATGAAGAAGGCCCTCGCCACCATCGACTGCGTCGTGGTCGGCGTCGAGGTCGGCCACGGCAAGCGCCACGGCGTGCTCAGCGACTACACGTTCGCGATCCGCGACACCGCCACCGGCCGGCTGGTCAACATCGGCAAGGCCTACAGCGGCCTGACCGACGCGGAGATCGCCGAGATGACGCGATGGTTCGAGGCCCACACGATCGCCAGCTTCGGACGCTACCGCCAGGTCGAGCCGACGGTCGTGGTCGAGATCGCCTTCGACGTGATCGTCCGGTCGAGCCGCCACGGATCGGGCTTCTCGCTCCGGTTCCCGCGGATCGCCCGGCTCCGTCCGGACAAGACCGCTGACGAGATCGACACGGTCGAGACCGTGACCGCCCTGTACGAGGGGCTGCAGCACGGTCCCGAGCACCTGGTGACCGCAGGCGCCAGATCGTCGATGGATCCGTCCACGTGAGCCGCGAAACACGTCGCGCGGGATGGACCCGGCCGGGTATGCTTCGCCCGTGTTAGCTGGGATCGGGGGCGACGCCAGGCCCACCGGGATCACTCTTGTGACGGACGCCTTCGTCGTGCGCGGCACCATCGACACGCGCCATCGACGGATCACCGACATGCTCAACTCGGCGGAGCACGAGTTCCTGGTGCTGGCCAACGCCACCTTCGACGAGTTCGGGTCGACCGGCCAGGCGATCCAGGCGGACTACGCGCAGGTCAACCTCGGCGCCGTCCTGTTCGGTGTCGCGGACCAGCCGGTCGAGACCACGCCGGAGCTCCGCGTCCCCAAGATCTCCGAACGCGCGCTGATCTCCGTGCCGCCGTTCACGGTGACCGGCTACATCCATCTGATGCCGGAGCGCGACCTGCACCAGGCGCTCGAGGACCTGATGGGCCGGTTCGTGCCGGTCACCGAGGCCACCTACTGGTCCGATCGCGTCGGCGAAGCGCGCAAGACGGCCCTCGTGGTCGCGGTCAACCACAGCCGCGCCCAGTTCCTGGCACCGTTCCGCGAGATCGATCCGTGGGCCGGCCTCGATCGGGGTGCCGCCGTGAGCCCCACGGCCGGCGCCCGTCCCGCCTCGGCACCTGACACCGTGTCGCGGCCGCCCGATCCCGCCTGGCCGGAGACCGACCGCCCCGCCTGACGGCCGCCTGGCGCCCCCGGCATCCTCACCGATCGACGGGCAGGTCCAGCCGGTTGCCCCACTCGGCCCAGCCGCCGTCGTAGACCGCGACGTCGTCGTGGCCAAGCAGGGCGAGGACGAACGCCAGCTTGGCCGCGGCAATCCCCGAGCCGTCGTAGCAGACGAGCCGCCGTCCGCGCGTGACATTCGCCCTGAGGAGGATCTCGCG
>JACQEF010000004.1 GCA_016200745.1 Chloroflexota bacterium
GGCCCCGAACCTCTCGAAGAAGGTCGCGACGCGAGTGCATCGCGGCATGGTAGGCGGCGGGCGAGGTGCCCGCGCGGCCGGTCAGTCGACGCAGGCCCCGGTGTCGACCGCAGCGGTCGCGCCCAGCGCCGGACGGATCCGGGCGACGATCTCGCTCGCGGTGAGTGCGTAGCCGACGTTCGGGTCGGTGCGCGCCTCGGCGAACACGACCCCGCCGACGGTGCCGTCGGCCATGATCAGCGGACCGCCGCTGTCTCCCCGCTCGACGGCCGCCTGCAGCTCCAGGATGTCGCGCTGGACGTGGTCCACGCCGTAGATGTCGTGGCCCGTTGCCGGGTATCGGCCGGCGACCGCGGCGGCCAGGATCGTCAGTGGGCCGCCGCTCGGATAGCCGAGCGTCGCGCCGACCGATCCGCGCGCGGGGTCTTCCGCCGCGAACTGGAGGGGACGGATCGACAGGTTCGGAACGTACAGCAGCGCGACGTCGAGCTTGGGGTCGAACAGGATGGGGATCGCGTCGAGCAGCCGGCCGTCGCGAGCGGTCACGCGGATCCCGCGGCCGTCGGCCCCGGCGACCACGTGCGCGTTCGTCAGCACCTCGTCGTTCCGGATCGCGAAGCCCGTCCCGACCGACGACAGCCCGCAGGTCGCGGCCGAGACCTTGAGTACGCTCGCCTCGGCCGGGGCCGCGATCCCCTGGGCGACGCGGTCGGCCGGGCGCTCAACCGGTGGTGCCGGTACCGGCTCGAAGCCGATGAAGACGTCGGGCAGGCCCGAGGTGCCAAGCCAGGTCCGGAGCTCCAGGGCAAGCTCGGTCGGCGGCAACAGGACGGTGGACATGGTCCGGACGACGGTTGACGTGTTCGCCGACCGGGCGAGCGAGGGGAACGGGCCCTCCGCGAGCAGGCCGCCGGCGAGCCACACGATCAGGAGCGCCTGGGCCACGCCGAGGACCGCGCCGGCCGCCCGGTCGGCGTTGCCGAGCAGGCCGTTCCCGACACCGCGGACCATCCAGCGACCGACACCCGCGCCGACGGATTCCCCGAGGGCCACCATCCCGACCAGGCCGCCAAGGACGAGGAACGGCCGAAGGTTCGGGTCGACGCCGGACAGCGGGTCGGCGAGTGCCGGCAGGACCAGGATCGCGAGGGCCGCCCCGCCGATCGCCCCGAGCAGGCCGCCGACCTGCGGGATCGCGCCGGACCGGGCGCCCAGGATGAGGGCCACGATCGCGAGCGCCACGGCGAACAGGTCGAGCAGGTTCACGGCCGGATCGTCCCACAGGCGGCCGGTCGCCGCCGTTTCAGGTTCGCCGGGTCAGCCGACGACGACCTCGATCGGATCAGCGCCGCGCATCGTGTCGGTGATCGTGTAGGTGGCGGGATCCAGCTCGCCAAGGTCGACCTGCGCCTTCATGACCCTGGCGATCATGATGCACACAGGGTTGCCGGGTCCGTGGCCCTCGCGGAGCGTGATGGCGAAGGCCTTCTCGCCCCGCTCGACGACGATCGTGTCCAGCACGGAGCACGGCTCGACGCCGCTCGTGTAGGTGATGGTCAGAACCACGTGCCGTCCGTTGGCCTGGGCAGCGAACGAATCGGCGGCGATGGGATGCACGTCGAGCTGGCCCGGCTTTGGGACGACGAGAACGTCGCCTGCGCCAGGCCCGCCGGGCCCGGGCTGGCCGGCGGTCGGTCGGCTCGGTGCGGCGGATGGTGCCAGGCTCTCGCCGACGGGCGGCGCTCCGGTGGCGCCTGGCGTCGCGGCGCTCCCGCCGGAACTGCAGGCGGCCAGGATGACCGCCAGGGCGAGGGGCGGCGCGAGGCGGCGCCAGGGGCCGGCATGGCGCGGCGTGCTGATCATGGCCCGCCAGACGCGGGGCCGCGCCGCGGGGTTCCGCCAGATCGCACCCGGACCCCGCGTGACCGGGTGTGGCCGCCCTTGACCGGTCAGCTCGCGCCGACGAGCGTGTCGACGCGGGGCTGGTGGGCGGATTCCCAGGCCGACAGCTCCGCTTCCTTGGTCAGCAGGTAGCCGAGCTCGTCGGTACCGGCCAGGATCATCCGCTTGGCGAACGGGTCGATGTCGAAGTCGATCGTCGTGCCGTCCGGCAGCAGCACGCCCGCCGTTCTTGAGGCTGTTGCTCCGGAAGATGTCGGCGTACGAGGTGGACAGGATGGCCCTGACGCCCCAGGACGCCAGCGCCCAGGGCGCGTGCTCGCGCGACGAGCCGGCGCCGAAGTTGTCGCCGACCAGCAGGATCCGGCGGCCCGGCATGCCCGGCCGGTCGAGGACGAACGGCGGGTCCTTGAGCGACCCGTCCTCGTTGAACCGCCAGTCGCGGAAGAGCGCCTCGGCCAAACCGTTCTTGTCGGTCACCTTGAGATAGCGCGCCGGGACGATCTGGTCCGTGTCGACGTTCTCGGCCGGCAGCGGGACGACCTTGCTGGTGAAGACCGTGAAGGGTTCGGCCACGTCAGCGTCCCCCGACGGCAGCGAGCGTCTCGATGCCGGGCAGCCGGCGCGGGTCGGCGACGACGCCGGCGATCGCGCTGGCCGCCGCGGTCAGCGGCGATGCCAGGAACGTCCGGCCACCCTTCCCCTGCCGTCCCTCGAAGTTGCGGTTGCTGGTGCTGACCGCGTACTGGCCGGGTCGCAGCTGGTCGCCGTTCATGGCGATGCACATCGAGCAGCCAGCCTCGCGCCAGTCGGCGCCGGCGGCCTTGAAGACCCGGTCCAGCCCTTCCCGCTCGGCCTCGCGCTTGACCTCGTCGGAGCCCGGCACGACCATCAGCCGGACACCGTCAGCGATGTGGCGGCCCTTGAGCACCCCGGCGGCCAGCCGAAGGTCGCTGATGCGGCCGTTGGTGCAGCTGCCGACGAACACGACGTCGACCTTCTGGCCGAGGATCGGCTGGCCGGGCCGGAGGTCCATGTACTCGAGCGCGTGCTCCAGGGCTCGCCGCTGCGCCGGGTCGGCCTGGTCGTCCGGGCTGGGGACGCGGCTGCTGATCGGGATGCCCATCCCCGGGTTCGTCCCGTAGGTGACCATCGGCTCGAGGGCGTCCGCGTCGATCGTGATCGCCTTGTCGTAGGCCGCCCCGTCATCAGTCGGGAGGCGCCGCCAGCCCTCGACCGCCGCGTCCCAGGCCGCGCCCCGCGGCGCATGCTGCCGGCCGTGCACGTATTCGAACGTCGTGTCGTCCGGGGCGATCAGCCCGGCCCGGGCGCCGCCTTCGATGCTCATGTTGCAGATGGTCATCCGCTGTTCCATCGTCAGGCTGCGGATCGCCCCACCCGTGTACTCGAACACGTGGCCGGTGCCGCCGCCAACCCCGATCCGGGCGATCAGGGCCAGGATGATGTCCTTGGCGCTCACGCCGGGCGTGAGCCGGCCATCGACCCGGACCTCGTACGTCTTCGGGTCGCGCTGGAGCAGGGTCTGGGTCGCCAGGACCATCTCGACCTCGCTGGTCCCGATCCCGAACGCGAGCGCCCCGAACGCCCCGTGCGTGCTGGTGTGCGAATCGCCGCACACGATGGTCATCCCCGGCTGGGTCAGGCCGAGTTGCGGGCCGATGACGTGGACGATGCCCTGGCTCGGGTCGCCGATCCCGTGGAGCGGGATCCCGAACTCGGCGCAATTGGCCTCGAGCTGCTTGACCTGGGCGGCGGCCATCGGGTCGAGGAACGGCAGGCTACGGTCGGTGGTCGGAATCGAGTGGTCGGCGGTGGCGACGGTCTGCCTCGGCCGGCGAACGCCGATCCCTCGCGCCCGGAGGCCCGAGAACGCCTGCGGGCTGGTGACCTCGTGGACGAGGTGGAGGTCGATCGCGAGGACCGCCGGTGCCCCGGGGTCCTGCGACACGACGTGGTCGGTCCAGATCTTCTCGACGATGGTGCGGGGCTGGGTCGTTCGGTCGTTCGTGCTCACGGGATACGGAGGGTACCCGAGAGCGCCGCAGCCCGTCGCGCTCGTCCCGGCCATGGCGCCCGGGCCCCGGGGTCCCGGCTCGCCCCGACGCCATTGGTCCTGTTGGGGACAGTACGACGGTGCTCGTTGGCAACGGGTTTGGCGCGTCCTATAACGGACAGCCACGTACGTTCAAGGGAGTCCGTCATTCCCGAGGATCAGCAGGCACCAGCCATGACGCGAGGGGCGTCGACCAATCTGCGACTGGTTCGACTCCGGCTGTTCCTCGCGCTGTTCACGATGTTCGCGATCCCGGTGGCGATCTCGACGCCCGTCGTCTTCAGCGTCGCGCGCGGCAGCGGGGACTCGCTGCTGGCACCGACGCTGGCGATCATCGCCCTCGCCGGCGTCCTGGGCCTGCTCACGGTCTGGCTCGCCCACCGCGTCCTCGAGCCGGCCGAGGAGCTCGAAGCCGCGCTGCGCATCCTGGAGGGCGCCTACGACCAGGCGCGGTCCGAGGCGCTCCTCGACGTCCTCACCGGGCTCGGCAACCACCGGGCCTTCCAGGAGGAGATCGAACGACAGTGGGCGATCAGCAGCCGGTACAACCGGGCGCTCGCCCTCGTCCTCCTCGATCTCGACGAGTTCAAGCAGATCAACGACTCGAGCGGCCACGCCGCGGGGGACCTGCTCCTGCGCCGGATGGGATCGCACATCACCGGCCACCTTCGACGGTCGGACCGGGCATTCCGGATCGGCGGCGACGAGTTCGCGATCCTGCTGCCCGAGACCGACGGCGACGGCGCCTATGTCGTGACCCGCCGGTTGCTCGCCACGAGCCTGGAGGGGGAGACGAGGCGGCCGGGTGCGAACGCCATGTCGTTCTCGGCCGGGATCGCCTCGATCCCCGGTTCGGCCCACGACCGCGAGGCGCTCTACAGCCAGGCCGACGCCGCGCTCTACTGGGGAAAGCGCCACGGGCGGACGGTCGTGACCGTGTACGACCGCGAGCGACACGAGAGCGCCACCACCGGGCACAAGCCCGCCGAGCTGTCGGCGCTCGTCGCGCGCGTCGCCGCGAACGGCGCGGTCCGTGCGGTGTTCCAGCCGATCTATGACCTCGCGAGCGGCGCCCCCCGCGGCTTCGAAGGCCTCGTTCGCCCGCTGCCGAACACCGGCTTCAACGATCCCGGCACGATGTTCGCCGCGGCCGAGGCGACCGGGCGCACCGCGGAACTCGACATCGCCTGCCTGGAGGCCGTCATGGGCGCGGCCTCGCGCCTTCGGCTGCCGGGCTCGCTGACCGTGAACCTGTCGCCGCGGACCCTCGAGATGGACGAGTTCACGATCCAGGGTCTCCTGCGGATCATCGTGCGCCACGGTCTCGATCCGCGGCGCATCGTGCTCGAACTGACCGAACGCGAGGCGGTCGAGGACATCGACCGGCTCCGTCGCGCCGTGGAGGACTGCCGCGTGGCTGGCATCCGGCTGGCCGCCGATGATGTCGGCTCGGGCAACGCCGGCCTCCGCCTGCTCAGCCAGCTCCGGTTCGACATCGTCAAGATCGACCTGTCGCTCGTCCAGGGCGGCACGCGCCGCGACCAGTCGCTCGAGGTGGTCCGGACCTTGCGTGACCTCGCCGACCGGTGGGGCGCCCTTGTGGTGGCGGAGGGGATCGAGACGCCGGCCCAGCTCGAGGTCGTTCGCTCGCTTGGGATCGGGGCCGGGCAGGGCTACCTGCTCGGCCGCCCGGCCGAACAGCCACCGACCGGCGCGATCGACCTGGATGGCCTCGTTCGCGGGTCCGACTGGCTGGTCGACCGGCTCCGCGCCGTTCCGGCCTGAGGGCTGTCGGTTGACGAGTGCACGATCCCTGCTAGACTGCCCGGAACGCTGCGGGATTGCCCCGTGGCCGGCCTGATCGGAGGCCCAATGGGCTGGTTGGATCGTGGAGACCGCCGCGCAGTCGCCGTCGTCGTGACGGCTGACGGTCGGCGCGTGCACGTTCCGGTCCAGCCGTCCGACCTCACGGACGTATCCCTCCTCTCCCTTCTTCGCTCGCTCCCGGGGCTCGATGGCCTTCTTGGGCTCATTACGGGCTCCCGGCGAGACCGAGGATCACGGAGGGGCGAGCGCCGCTAGCTCGACCACAGACCGATTTCCTACGGACCCTCGCCGGACGGCGAGGGTCTTTCGTTTTCCACCGCGAACGACCCGCCCCGAATGACCCGCCAAGGAGGACCTCGAGCGCCATGACCATGACCAAGGGCGACCCGGCCATCCCACCACGTTCCATCGGCCTGACCACGGCCGCGCCGGAGCGCCGCAGCCACGTGCCCAACGACGGCTCGTCGGAGGCCGCCGCGGTCGAGCGCGCCCGCAAGGAGATGCTCCACGAGGGCCGTGAGCTGCGGCGCACGCGCATCGGGGCGGACGTGCTGTGCGAGGCGCTCCTGCGGCAGGGCGTGGACGTCTTCTTCAGCTACCCCGGTGGCGTGATCCTGCCCTTGTACGACGTCCTTGGCGACTACCCCGATCTACGCCACGTGCTCGTTCGGCACGAGCAGGGCGGGGCCCACGCGGCCGACGGCTATGCGCGGGTGACCGGCCGGGTCGGCGTCTGCATGGGCACCTCGGGGCCCGGGGCGACCAACCTGGTGACCGGGATCGGGACGGCGCTCCTCGACTCGGTGCCGATGGTCGCGATCACCGGCAACGTGCCGAGCGCGCTGATCGGCAAGGACGCCTTCCAGGAGATCGACATCAACGGCATCACGCTGCCGATGACCAAGCACAACTACCTGGTCCGCGACGCGAACGAGCTGCCGCGGGTGGTGGCCGAGGCCTTCCACATCGCCCGGTCCGGGCGCCCGGGCCCGGTCCACATCGATATCACCAAGGACGCCCTCCAGCAGGAGACGCAGGCCGACCATCCGACCGAGGACGAGGTCATCGCGGGGCTGCCCGGCTTCCGGCCCAACGTCGACGGGCACGGCCGTCAGCTCAAGCTCGCGGCGGCCGAGATCGCGGCGGCCAGGCGGCCCGTGATCCTGGCCGGGCACGGCGTGCTGCACGCCCGGGCGTGGGACGAGCTGCGCGCCTTCGCCGACAAGGCGCAGATCCCGGTGGCCTGGACGCTGCTCGGGATCGGGGTCATGGACGAGACCCATCCGCTGGCCTACGGCTACATGGGGATGCACGGCTGGAAGCACGTCAACCGCGCGATCCAGAGCGCCGACCTGCTGTTCGCCATCGGCATGCGCTTCGACGACCGGGTGACCGGCAACGTGCGGACCTACGCGCCGTACGCCCGGATCATCCACGTCGACATCGACCCGGCGGAGATCGGCAAGAACGTGGCCGTGGAAGTCCCGATCGTGGGCGACGCGGGGCGCGTGCTGCGGGCCCTGACCCCCATGGTCGCCGCGGTCGACCCCGCGATCCGGGCCGACTACTTCGCGCAGCTGGCGGAGTGGAAGGCGGACTCGCTGGCGTCGAGCTGGCACGGCTCGGGCGCCTGGCGCGACGGACTCCTGTCGGCCGACTACGTGATCGAGCGGATCGGCGACCTGACGTCGCACGAAGCGACCTACGTCGCCGACGTCGGCCAGAACCAGATGTGGCTCGCGCGCTACGCCGGGTTCCGCCACCCGAACACGCACGTCAGCTCGGGTGGCCTCGGGACGATGGGCTTCTCCGTGCCGGCGGCGATGGGCGCGGCGCTCGGCTGCCCGGAGCGCGAGACCTGGGCGATCACCGGCGACGGCGGCTTCCAGATGACCTCGCAGGAGCTGATGACCCTGGTCGCCGACCACATCCCGGTCAAGATGGCGCTCCTCGACAACAAGAAGCTCGGGATGCTCCGCCAGTGGCAGGAGTTCATCTATGCCGGGAACTACCACTCGTCGAACCTGCCC
>JACQEF010000327.1 GCA_016200745.1 Chloroflexota bacterium
ACAACCACCGTGCTCGCCCTAACCCGCATGCCGTCTCCGGGATCGATCTGGGGCTTGGCGTCGAGCGATCGAAGGTATGCGTTGGTCGTGGGGTCGTACGCGTAGCCCACTCTGACGGTGTTGTAGGGCACCAGGATCTGCTGACTCGCGCCCCGGTTGCCGATCGGGCTGTCGTCGCGGAAGGGGCGCACGCCGAGAGATGGATCGAATGTCGCGGCCGCACCCAACCTCGCGGCGACGCGCCACAGCTCAGCCGTCGAGGTGTAGGCATTATGGGGAGCCTCTCGGGTGCCGACTCGATGGAATGCCGGATTCCCCGCGCCGAGGCCGTCGACGTTGGTGAAGAGCCCTGCGGCGTTGGTGCCGATCCAAGCGCGAGTCAGCGCATCGCCACCGTAGTGGGCGAAGACACCCCCGAGTTCGGCGGCCCAACTGGCGAGATACATTCGCCCACTTCGGACGGGTCCGATTTCCTTAGCGTCCTTCTCCTGAAAGACCAGGAGGTAGCGCGACTCGTAACCGTCCGCCGGCGCCTGCCACACGATCGACGCAGCGTTGAATCCCGACTGAGGCCGAGCCACCCGGCTGTCGTCGATCGATACCACGAGCGGCAGCCGGTGGGCATACGCCTGCGACGACGGCTGCCCGTCGACGTCGGCCCAAACGCTACTCCTCGGCGACGGCGACGGTGCCACGCCTGTCGGGGCCGGCGCCTGCGATTCGACGGTCGTCGGGGCAAGAGACCCGGTGAGGCTGGGCGACGTTGACGGGATGGGGCTGCAGCCAACGGCGAGCGAGACGATCAGAACGAGAAGCAGGCGCCGATGCATTGCCATGTGATCAGCCTCATTGCCAGGGCACCGGGCCGACACCACCAGAAGGTACCGGACCTCCCCAGGACTCACCGGAGCCATCTCGACCACAGCAACGGTCAGTTAGGCCCGTACGGATGTACGGATAGCCGCCTGCTACACTCCCGGCCGAGTTGTCACGCACCACTGATATGCCGACGTCGCGAGGTCGGTCGACGATCTCCGCCGCCTTCCTGTCGTTCCTCTGGCCCGGCCTCGGACAGTGGTACCTCGGCAGGCGCCGTGACGCCCTCCTCTACGCGGCCCCAGCCGTCGCCCTGGCTGTTGTCCTCGGCGTCCAGTTCGTCAATGGGCTGACCGCAGCTGCGGCGCGGCTGTTCGATCCGTCCTTTTCGCTGGGCCTGCTCGTCGTCATCGGGATCCTGGGCGTCTGGCGCCTTTTGGCGATTGCGGACGCCGGGTTCCAGCCACGCCGTCTGCGGACGCTCCGCGGACGGGCCGGAGGCGTGCTCGCGCTGCTGACTGCCCTGGTCATCGGGATGCACGGCGTCGCAGGCTATTACACGTGGTCGTTCTACGACGCGAGCCTGAAGATCTTCGTGGGCACGGCCGACGGCCCCGAATCGGGCGTGAATGAGTCGTCAGGACCTGGCCCGACCGATGACTACAACGTCCCGCCGTTCGCGACACCTGCCGCACCGGGCGATCGGATCACACTCCTCCTGACGGGCATTGACAAGACCACGGAGCGTGATCACTCATTGACGGACACCCTGTTGGTCGTATCCGTCGACCCTGCCACTGGAAGAACGGCGATGGTCAGCTTCCCGCGCGACCTTGCCGGATTCCCGATGTACGGCGGAGGGTCGTATTCCGGGAAGATCAATTCCCTGATGACATACGCGGCCAATCACCGTAGTCAGTTCCCGGACGGCCCGCTGCCAACGCTTGTCAAGGAACTGAGTTATCTCCTCGGGATCCCGATCAACTACTACGCCGCGCTCGACATCGACGGGTTCCAGACGATGATCGACGCCGTCGGCGGGGTAACGGTCACGATCGACCGGCCGATCAACGACCCGGGCTACTACTGGCTGGACAGCTCGGCCAGGGGTTTCTTCCTGAGCGCCGGCACCCACAAGCTCGACGGGCGAACCGCCCTCGCATTCGTGCGCACGAGGTTCTCGGACAGCGACTTCGCCAGGGCTGCCCGTCAGCAGCAGCTTCTGGTCGCCCTCGAGAAGAAGATGACCAGCCCGACGATGCTCGGCAAGCTACCGGCGGTTCTGCAGGCCGCGTCCCAGACGATCCGCACGAACTTCCCGCCCGATCGACTCGAGGAGATGATCGCGCTCGCCGAGCGCATCGACGACTCGATGATCACGCGGGTGGTCCTGCAGCCACCAACGTACTCCTTCCATCCGCCCAACAACACGACCGCTGGGGTCTACACCCTCAGCCTCAAATGGGACGCCGTAAAGGCTCTCTCCGTCCAGCTGTTCGGCAGCGCCAGCGCCTTCTGGACCGCCGCCTACATTCCGTCCCCCGTGCCGTCGCCGGCTCCGTAGCGCTCAGCGGCCCTCAAGCATGGCCGGGATGGTCTGGATGATGATCTTGAGGTCCAGCCAGAGCGACCAGCGGTCGATGTAGTCAAGGTCGATCGAGACCCAGCGGTCGAACTCCTCGGCCCGTCGGGCCGATATCTGCCAGAGGCCGGTGATCCCAGGTTTCATCGTCAGCCGGCGGCGGTGCCAGAGGTCGTATTGCGCCACCTCGTAGGGGAGCGGCGGCCGCGGTCCCACCAGACTCATATCCCCGCGAATGACGTTCCAGAGCTGGGGCAGCTCATCGATGCTCGTTCGCCTCAACCACGCGCCGAGATGGGTAACGCGCGGGTCGGCAGTGAGCTTGAACGCGAAGCCTTGGATCTCGTTGTGTTCACGGAGCTCCTCTAGGCGCGCCTCGGCATCGGGAATCATGGTCCGGAACTTCACGATCTCGAAGGCCCGGCCATGCAGCCCGATGCGACGCTGGCGGAAAAGGACCGGCGGCCCGTCGACGATCCGGATCGCCGCGGCCAACGTGAGCAGGAGGGGGCTAATGAGGACAAGCGCCGTGAGAGCGGCTATGAAGTCGATGAGGCGCTTGCCCAGCAGGCTGAGGGCGCGATCAGGACCGTACACGATTGATTGGATTGTCAGCCCGTCGAATGGCTCGAGGAGCGCTCCGGCCAATCGAGGGGCGTTGTCACCTCCTGGAAGCCGAACGACCCGGCCCTCCTCGGCACAGATCCGCGCGATCGCCTCGACGAGGTCCCATTCAGCAACGGGCAGGCAGATCGCCACCTCGTCGACGACCCGCTCGTGAAGGACCCGCTCGATGTCATCGACCTCACCCAATCGCGGGCGGCCGAGCGGCTCACTCATGGTGGGTGCAGTCCCGATGAAGCCCATGACCTCGAGGCCGAGCTGGGGGTGGTCCGCGATCTGTCGAGCGAACGCCGCCGCATCGGGTGAGGTGCCGACGATCAGGATGTAGTGGCGGGCGAAACCTCGGCGGCGAGCGGCCCCGAAGGCCCACCGGATGACCAGTCGCGAGACGATGGCGACCCCCAGCTCCGCGATGAACAGGCCGGCCAAGAACAGCCGGCTGACGTCGCGCAACTGGATGACGAATAGGCCCCCGAAGACGATCAGCGCAAGCAGCGTCGTGGCCCGCAGGATGTCGCCAGCATCGGCCCAGGCCGACCAGTGGCGGCGCAGCCGGTACAGACCGTGGAGCCACAGGATGGAGACCCACGTGATCCCCCAAGCGACCATCGCCGGCAACGCACCAATACGGATCCGCTCCCATTCGGCGATCCATTGCGGGCCGAGGCGGACCATCGAGATGGCCGCGAAGACGAGGACGGCCGTGGCGCAGTCGGCGCTCATCAGCGTGAGGCGGAGCGCGGTGATGTGCCGACGAATCACGCTTGTGCCTCAGATAGATCGCGAGCTGCCAGCAGCAGGCGACTCGGGATCATACAGTTCACAGCAACGCCGTCGGTCAAGTGTTTTCCATACCTCGTGGACCGGTTCGCACCGGCTCCGACGTGGACCCCACGGCGAGGGCAAGCCGGTATCGGCCTACGATGGGCCCTTGGGGTGGCACCAGCACCGGTCCGAAAGTACTCAATTCGGCCGTGACCACACCAGACCTCGCAACCTGGCCTGACGGCCGTCGTCGGGACACGGCGACCCCGGAAGGCGCCGGGTGCCTACATCATCACCAGGCCGCCGTCGACGGCGAGGACCTGGCCGGTGATGAAGGCGGCCTCGTCGGAGGCGAGGAAGGCGACGGCGCTGGCGATCTCCTCCGTCGTGCCGAAGCGGCCGAGCGGCGTGGCCGCCGTGATCTGGTCCTGCAGGTTCTGGGGCAGGTCCTTCGTCAGCTCGGTGAGGACGAAGCCCGGCGCGACCGCGTTGCAGGTGATGCCGCGGGAGGCGAGCTCGCGGGCGGTGGCCTTCGTGAGGCCGATGAGCCCGGCCTTCGCCGACGAGTAGTTCGCCTGGCCGGTCTGGCCGGCCTGGCCCGAGACCGACGTGATGTTGATGATCCGGCCGCCCTTGGCCTTGAGCATCGGCCGGGTCACCGCCTTG
>JACQEF010000016.1 GCA_016200745.1 Chloroflexota bacterium
ACTCGGCTCAGCAGCCGGACCTCGAGGCCCTGCGGCGCAGGCTCTACGCCGCGATCCTCGCCGAGCACCCCGGCGTGGATCTCGACGGCGTCGGCGAGGCGTTCGACGTGGCGGTCGTCGCCCACGAGGGCCAGCCGCGCGCCACCGGCGAGCCGTACGTCACGCATCCGATCGCCACGGCCCAGACGTTGGCGGAGCTCGGTCTCGACACCGTCGCGATCCAGGCGGCGCTGCTCCACGACGTGCCCGAGGACACCGAGTACAGCCTCGCCGACGTCGAGGAGCGCTTCGGGCCCGAGATCGCGCACATGGTGGACGGCGTCACCAAGCTGTCCAAGTTCAGCACCCACAGCCACGAGCAGCAGCAGGCCGAGAACATCCGGAAGATGCTCCTGGCGATGGCCCAGGACATCCGGGTCGTCCTGATCAAGCTGGCCGACCGGCTCCACAACATGCGCACGCTGTACGGACTGCCGATCGAGAAGCAGCTCCGGATCGCCCGCCAGACGATGGAGATCTACGCGCCGCTGGCCGAGCGGCTGGGGATCTGGCAGATGAAGTGGGAGCTCGAGGACCTCGCCTTCAAGACACTCGAGCCCGAGCGGTTTCGCGAGCTGGCCAAGCTGCTCGACACGCGCCGGGTCGGTCGCGAGAGCTACATCGACCGGGCGATCGCCGAGCTCCGCCCACGGCTGGAGGCCGCCGGCATCGAGGTCGACCTCCAGGGCCGGCCCAAGCACATCTACAGCATCTACAAGAAGATGGAGCGCAAGGGCGCGGAGTTCGGCGAGATCTACGACGTCTACGCCATCCGGATCCTCGTCAACGACGTGCGCGACTGCTACGCCGCGCTGGGGATCGTCCACTCGATCTGGCGCCCCATTCCCGGCCAGTTCGACGACTACATCGCCGTCCCCAAGAACAACCTGTACCAGTCGCTTCATACCGCGGTGATCGCGCTCGACGGCAAGCCCCTCGAGATCCAGATCCGAACGCACCAGATGCACCAGATCAGCGAGGTCGGGATCGCCGCGCATTGGCGCTACAAGGAAGGCACCAAGTCGGACCGCGAGTACGACGCCAAGCTCGCCTGGCTCCGCCAGCTGCTCGACTGGCAGCGCGACGTCTCGGACGCCACCGAGTTCGTCGAGGGGATCAAGCTCGACATCTTCCAGGACCAGGTCTTCGTGTTCACCCCGAAGGGCGACATCAAGGATCTGCCGGCGGGCGCCACGCCGCTCGACTTCGCCTACCGGATCCACACCGACGTGGGCCACCGGACGATCGGCGCCAAGGTCAACAACCGGCTCGTCCCGCTCGACTACCGGCTCAAGAACGGCGACATCGTCGAGGTGGTCACGACCAAGGGTGAGCACGGGCCGTCGCGCGACTGGCTCAACGTCGTCCGGACGAGTCACGCCCGCGAGAAGATCCGGCAATGGTTCAAGCGCAAGGACCGCGACGAGAACATCGTCCACGGCAAGGAATCGCTCGATCGCGAGCTGCGCCGGCTGGCCCGGACGTCGATCGCGGCGATCGGGGCCGACCGGATCGTCGAGGTCGCCAAGCAGTACAACTACGAAACGCTCGACGACTTCTACGCCAGCGTCGGGTACGGCGCGGTCAGCGCCCAGTCCGTGGTCATGCGCCTGGGGGTGGTCGACGACTCACAGGGGACGCTCCCGACGGTCGCGCCGGCGCCGCACGTCCCGCGGACCGGTGGCGTTCGAGTCAAGGGCGTCGGTGACCTGCTCGTCCGCTTCGCCAAGTGCTGCCATCCGATCCCGGGCGATCCGATCGTCGGGTTCATCACCCGGGGCAAGGGCGTGACGGTGCATCTGCGATCCTGTCCAACGGTCGTCAACGAACGCGAGGTCAGCCGCCTCATCGAGGTCGAGTGGGAGGCCGCGCCGACGCAGACCTACCCGATCGCCATCCGGGTCGAGGCCTACGACCGAACCGGCCTGTTGAGCGACATCACCCAGGTCGTGGCCGAGAACAAGGTCAACATTCTGGCCGCGCAGGTGGCGGTCACCTCCGATCACACGGCCGTGGTCACGGCCACGCTCCAGGTCGCGTCGGTCTCGCAGCTGGCCAGGGTGATGAGCCGGATCGAGACGCTCAAGGACGTCATCACCGTGCAGCGCGACCTCGGCTGAGCCCGCCGAGGATGCCCGCCTACCGAGCTCCGCGCGGCACCCGCGACCTGCTGCCCGCCGAGACGCCCGCCTGGACGCGGCTCGAACGGCTCGGCGCCGACCTGGCGTCGCGCTACGGCTACCGCCGGATCGAGACGCCGCTGTTCGAGCAGTCCGAGGTCTTCGAGCGGGGGATCGGTGCGGTCACCGACGTGGTCGAGAAGGAGCTCTTCCGGATCGCGCCACGGACCGACGAGGCCGAATCCTGGGCGCTCCGGCCGGAGCCGACCGCGGGGATCGTCCGCGCCTACGTCCAGCATGGGATGCAGACCTGGCCGCAGCCGGTGAAGCTGTCCCAGCTCGGTCCGATGTTCCGCTACGACCCCCCGCAGGCGGGTCGCTACCGCCAGTTCTGGCAATTCGACGTCGAGGCGATCGGCGACCCCGGCCCCGCCGTGGACGCGGAGATCATCGAGCTCGGCACTCGCTACTACCGCGACGCCGGGCTCGAGGGGGTCGAGGTCCTGCTCAACTCGATCGGCGATCCCACTTGCCGTCCGGCCTACGTGGCCGAGCTCACGGCGTACTTCGATGCCCACCGCGAGGCCCTGCCCGAGCTGGAACGCACCCGGCTGGAACGCAACCCCCTGCGCCTCCTCGATTCGAAGGATCCGGCCATGGCGGCGCTCAACGCCATGGCGCCGCGGATCACCGACCGGCTGTGCGAGCCCTGCGCCGAGCATTTCGCGGCCGTCCGGGCGCATCTCCAGGCCCTCGCGATCCCGTACCGGCTCGAACCGGGTCTCGTCCGCGGCCTCGACTACTACACCCGGACCGCGTTCGAGTTCTACGTCGCCGGCCGCGAGGGGCAACAGCAGGCGCTCGGCGGCGGCGGTCGCTACGACGGGCTGGTCGAGCTGCTCGGCGGCCGGCCGACACCCGCGATCGGCTTCGGCATCGGACTCGACCGGCTGGTGCTGGCGCTGGCGGAGACCGGCGTCACCGAGCCGGCCGAGAGCGCTCCGATCGCCGTGGTCGTCGGCGCCGATCCCGACGCCACGAGCCATCGCCTGCGGATCGCGACCGACCTGCGGGCGGCGGGCCTGGGCGCCCGAGCCGAACTGGGGCGCCGCAAGCTCGGCAAGCAGCTCGAGGCGGCCGCGCGCGACGGGGCGCACTTCGCGGTCATCGTCGGCGATGAGCTGGCGGACGGCGACGTCGGGCTGCGCGACCTGCCGGCCGGGACGCAGAAGGTGATTCCGATCGCGGACCTCGCGCGCGAGGTCGGCCGCGCGCACGCCGCCCACCGCCACGGGCCCCCAGGCGGCGGGGCAGGGTCCGCCTGACGGACGGCCCCGGGCGTCCGGGTTGACATCCGGTGTCGTGCCCGGATTCGACGACCGGCCGGCCGTCAACACGATGATCCTCGAGAACCTGGGCGGCCGGACCCGGCTCTCCGCGCGCAGCCGCTTGCCGTCGGTCGAGGACCTTCAGGGAACACTCGCGACGGGCATGATCGGCGGCGCGCTCCAGACGTACGACCGCCTCGCGGACGAGATCGCCAGGGGCTGACCCTTCGGCTCTCGTCTCCGCAACGAAGCCCGCCGACGCGCCGGCG
>JACQEF010000329.1 GCA_016200745.1 Chloroflexota bacterium
CGCGACGTCCGCGAGAACGTCCAGGAGTTCGACATCGGCGGCAAGCGGCTCAACCTCGTCGCCGAGGGCCGGCTCGTCAACCTGGGGGCGGCCGAGGGGCATCCGGCGGCGGTCATGGACATGAGCTTCGCCAACCAGGCCCTGTCGGCCGAGTACGTCGCGCGCCACCATGCCGAGCTCGAGCCGCGGGTCTACGTCGTACCCGAGGCGATCGACGCCGAGGTCGCGCGGCTCAAGCTGGCGGCCCTGGGGATCACCCTCGAGCCGATGACCGCCGAACAGGCGGCCTACGTCGCGTCCTGGCGCCACGGAACCTAGGCGCGTGTCCGACCCCGCGGTCGCGCCGTACGGCGCGTGGGCGTCCCCGATCCGGATCGACGACGTCGTCGGCGACCTCGTCGGGCTCGCCGAGCCGTGGCTCGACGACGACGCGACCTACTGGCTGGAGGCACGCCCGTCCGAGGGTGGCCGGCGCGTCCTCGTCCGCCTCGGGGCCGACGGGTCGCTGGCCGACCTGACGCCGCCGCCGCTCAACGTCCGGACCCGGGTGCACGAGTACGGCGGCGGGTCATACACGGTCGCTGGCGGCGTGGTGGTCTTCTCCAACTTCGCCGACAACCGGCTGTACCGGCTCGATCCGGGTGGCGACGCGCCGGTTCCCATCACGCCCGCCGGCCCATGGCACTTCGCCGACCTGCGGGTCGACCCGCGGCGCCTCCGGGTGCTGGCCGTCCGCGAGGACCATTCCGGCGCGGGCCAGGCGAAGGCCGCCATCGTGGCGATCCCGCTCAACGGGACGGCGTCACCCGAGGTGCTCGTCAGCGGGCCCGACTTCCTGGCCGCCCCACGGCTGTCGCCGGACAGCACTCGTCTCGCGTGGCTGGAATGGGATCACCCGGACATGCCGTGGGACGGGACGCGACTCCGCACCGCGACGTTTGCCGTCGATGGCTCGCTCGAGGCGTCGGCCCTGGCCGCCGGCGGGCTCGAGGAATCGATCGTCCAGCCCGAATGGTCGCCCGCCGGCATCCTCCACTTCGTTTCGGACCGCACCGGCTGGTGGAACCTCTACCGGCTGCTCGACGGTCCGGCCCTCGACCCGCTGGGCCCCATGGACGCCGAATTCGCCGATCCGGCCTGGGTCTTCGGGCGGTCGTCGTACGGGTTCCTGCCCGACGGGTCGCTGGCGGCGGTCGGTCGGTTCAACGGCCGGGACCACCTCTTCCACCTCCGGCCGGAAGACCTCGTCGGCGAGGTGGAGTCGCCGTACAGCGAGTTCGAGGGGCTGTGCGTCGCGCCTGGTGGCGTGGTCGGGGTCGTCGGGTCACCGGCCGAGCCGACGGTCCTCGCCCGCTTCGATCCGGCCACCCTGGCCGTCGCCGGCGTCCTCCGCCGGGCGAGCGGCATCGTCCTCGACCCGGCCGTCTTGTCCATCCCCGAACCGATCCAGTTCCCGATGCCCAACGGCCGGATGGCCCACGCGCTCTACTACTCGCCGCGAAACCCGGACTTCGTGGCACCGGACGGGGAGCGCCCGCCACTCATCGTCCAGTCGCACGGCGGCCCCACGTCGAATGCGTCGACCTCGCTGGACCTGGGCAAGCAGCTCCTGACGAGTCGCGGGATCGCGATCGTGGACGTGGACTACGGCGGCAGCACGGGGTATGGACGCGCCTACCGCTCGGCGCTCAACGGCGCCTGGGGCGTAGTCGACGTGGACGACTGCGTGGCGGCCGCCCGCTTCCTGGCGGACCGCGGCGACGTCGATCCGGAGCGGCTCGCGATCTCGGGCGGCAGCGCAGGCGGGTACACCACACTGGCGGCGCTCGCCTTCCGCGACGTCTTCGCTGCCGGGATCAGCCTGTTCGGTGTCGGTGACCTCGAGACCATGGCCCGCGACACGCACAAGTTCGAATCGCGCTACATGGATCGGCTCCTCGGCCCGTACCCGGAGGCCGCCGATCGCTACCGCCAGCGCTCGCCGGTCCATTCCCTCGACCAGATCCGCTGCCCGGTGCTGGTCATGCAGGGCCTCGATGACAAGGTCGTGCCGCCGTCGCAGGCCGAGGCGATCGTCGCCGCGCTCGCGTCGAATGGCATCCCGTACGCCTACCTCGCCTTCGAGGGCGAGGGCCACGGGTTTCGCGGCGCGATCGCGATCCGTCGCTCGCTCGAGGCCGAGCTGTCGTTCCTCGGCCAGGTCTTCGGCTTCATGCCCGCCGACAACCTCGAACCGCTCGACGTGCCCGGCCTGGAGGCGTGGCAGGCGACCGCCCGGCTCGGCTGAGGCCGGGATCCGACGACCACGTGCTAGGCTTCGCGGCCATGAGCATCGTCGACGCTGCCCAGTATCTGTTCACGTCCGAGTCGGTCACCGAGGGGCACCCGGACAAGATGTGCGACCAGATCTCGGACGCGATCCTGGACGCGATCATCCACGAGGACCCTGACGCTCGCGTGGCCTGCGAGACCGCGACCACGACCGGCCTCGTGATGGTCCTCGGCGAGATCACGACGAGCACCTACGTCGACTTCCAGTCGATCGTCCGCGACACGGTCTGCGACATCGGCTACACGCACGCTGACTACGGCTTCGACTACCTGACCTGCGGCACGCTGGTGTCGGTCAAGGAGCAGTCGCCCGACATCGCCCAGGGCGTCGACGCGGCCATCGAGGTGCGGGACGACGCGGCTCCGACATTCGAGCTGGGCGCGGGCGACCAGGGGATGATGTTCGGGTTCGCCTGTCGCGAGACCCCGGAGCTCATGCCGCTGCCGATCGCCCTCGCGCACCGGATGGCGCGACGGCTGGCCGAAGCCAGCAAGTCCGGCCAGCTGCCCTACCTGCGCCCGGACGGCAAGACGCAGGTGACCGTCGAGTACGAGCACGGCAACCCGAAGCGGGTGCGAACCGTGGTGATCGCGGCGCAACACGACCCCGACGTGCGAGCCGAGCGGCTGCGCTCCGAGATCGTCGAGTCGGTGATCCTGCCGGTCATCCCCCACGAGCTGCGCGAGACGGACCCGGTGATGCACGTGAACCCGACCGGTCGCTTCGTCGTCGGCGGCCCGATGGGCGACGCCGGGCTGACCGGGCGCAAGATCATCGTCGACAGTTACGGCGGGATGGCGCGGCACGGTGGTGGGGCCTTCTCGGGCAAGGATCCGACCAAGGTCGACCGGTCCGGGGCCTACGCCGCGCGCTGGGTGGCCAAGAACGTCGTGGCGGCCGGGCTCGCCGATCGGTTCGAGGTCGAGGTCGCGTACGGGATCGGGATCGCGCACCCGATCAGCTTCTCAGTCGATTCGTTCGGGACGGGCCGGATCGACGACGCCGCCATCCTGGCCCTGATCGAGCGGCACTTCGATCTTCGCCCGGCGTCCATCATCTCGGCGCTCGACCTGCGCCGCCCGATCTACCGTCAGACCGCGGCCTACGGTCATTTTGGCCGGCCCGACCTGGACCTGCCCTGGGAGCGAACCGACAAGGCGGCGCTGCTGGCGTCAGAGGCGGGGATGCCGGAACCCGAGCCACTCGTCCCGGCGAGCCTGCCCGTCTGAACCGCGGGAGCCTCGACTACGAAGCCGCGCCGAAGGCCCTGACCGCGGCCGCGACCGCGCGCTGGTCCTGGCCGGCGTCGCCGCCGCTGACGCCCACCGCGCCGACGAGCACGCCGTCGCGCTCGAGCGGCAGCCCGCCGGCGAAGACGATGGTGCGCCCGCCCGCGACCGAGGCGTACCCGTAGAACTCGGCGCCGGGCTGGACGATCGGGGTCAGGTCCGCGGTCGGCATCCGGTTGACCAGCGCGGTGAACGCCTTGTCGCGGGCCAGCGTGATCCCGACGAGATCCGCGCCGTCCATCCGCTCGAAGGCCACCAGCTGGTCGCCCGAATCGACCACGGCACAGCTCATGGCCACGCCGAGGTCGCGAGCGACGTCCTGGGCGGCGGCGATCATCGCCCGGGCCGCGGCGAGGGTCAGCCCCGCCGCCTGCGACGCGGTCGGCCCGCGCCAGCCGTCGACGTTGTCGAGCGCGAAGTCCGGGGACATGGGTCGGGTCAGCGTTCCGTCACGATGTTGGCCATCGATCCGTTGCGGCTCCCGCTCCGGCGGCCCTGCCAGGCCAGCACGGCCTGGCCGATGAGCAGCATTCCGACGGTGAACGCGAGGACCATCGTGGCCACCGCGTTCGTCTCCGGGCTCACGCCTCGCTTGACCTGTCCGAAGATGTAGATCGGCAGCGTCGTCGAGCCCGGTCCGGTAACGAAGCTGGTGATGACGTAGTCGTCGAAGCTGAACGTGAACGACAGCAGGAAGCCGGCCACGATCGCGGGCAGGAGCTGCGGGAACGTGATCTGGCGGAACGTTCGCCACGGTGTGGCAAACAGGTCCTGGCTGGCTTCGACGAGCGTCCGGTCCATGCCCGACAGGCGCGCCCGGACCAGCAGCAGAACGAGGCTGGTATTGAACAGGACGTGCGCGGCAATGATCGTGAACTGCCCGAACCCGAGCTTGAACGCGCCCTTGCCGCCGCCCGTCAGGCCGGCCAGGACCGGGTTGACGACGTCGAACGTCGATGCGAAGAAGACCAGGGTGGCCAGGGCGATGACGATCTCGGGGACGATGATGCTGATGTAGGTCAGCACGTCGTAGCCCTGGCGTGTGCGCTTCCCCACGCGCTGGAGGCCGAGCGCGGCCATGGTCCCGAAGGTCGTGGCCAGGATGGCGTTGGTGAACGCGATGATCGCGCTGTTGCCGAGCGACTTGGTCACGACCGCGTCGTTGAGGGCGATCCCGAACCAATCAGTGGTGAAGCCGGTCCAGATCGTGGCCAGCCGGTTCGCGTTGAAGGCGAACACGACCACGACGACGATCGGCAGGTACAGAAACGCGTAGACCAGCGCGGCCTGCGTCCGGAAGAGGCCGTCGATGAACCCGTTCATCCGCTCGGCGGCGATGAGCGCGCGGCCGCGCCCGGCTCTCGGCCGGGCGACGCCAGACGCGCTCACGGCGGGCGCGCCCCCAGGACGCCCACCCCGCGCGCCTGGCGACCGCGGTTCACGAACCAGACGTAGACCGAGATCGTGATCAGCATGGTCGCGATCAGGACCACCGCCTTGGCCGACCCGAGCGGCCAGTTGCGCGCCTCGAGGAAGTCGAGCACCAGCGCGTTCCCGATGAGGAACGTCCGGCCGTAACCGAGGATCTGCGGGATGACGTACTCGCCCATCATCGGGATGAACACCAGGATGCTTCCGGTCACCAGTCCGGGCAGCGCGATCGGCAGCGTGATCTGGCGGAAGGTCGCCCAGCGACCGGCCCCGAGGTCCTTGGAGGCCTCGATCAGCGATCGGTCCATTCGTTCGAGGGTCACGTACAGCGGGAAGATCATCAGCGGCAGGTAGCCGTAGACGAGCCCGAGCAGGATCGCGCCGGGCGTCCCGAGCAGCCGGAAGTTGGGATCGCCAAGCAGGCCACCGATGAACCCGCCGAGGTTGCCCCTGCCGAGCACGATCAGCCAGCTGTAGGTCCGGATGAGGAAGCTCGTCCAGAACGGGATGACCAGCAGGAGCACGAACAGGCCCTTCCGGCTGCCGGCCCGGGTGGCCAAAAAGTACGCCAGCGGGAGCGCCACGAGCAGCGTCAGGAACGTGCCCGCCGTGGCCAGCTTGAGGCTCTCGAGGAACGGGTCGGCGCCCTTCATCACCTGCCCGTAGTTGTCGAGGGTGAATGCCGGCGTGTAGCCACCGTTCCTGGCCTTCTCGCCGAAGCTGAAGGCGACGACGAAGCCCATCGGCAGGACGAGCAGGAACAGGTACCAGATGCTGGCCGGCAGCAGCAGGGCACCGGTCAGGAGGGCGGACTTCGCCCGCCCTCCTCCGGTCCGGGCCGGCGTCGGCGTCAGCGCGGTGGCCACGGCAGGGTGGGTCGCGAGGTCGGTGCGGCTCGTCCGGCGATCAGCCGCCGATGCTCGACTTGAACGCCGTCCAGACGGCGATCCGGTCGGCGTTGTCGGTGACCGTCGGGTCGGCGCCCTCGAGGTTCTTCATCACGTCCTCCGGCGGGAAGATCGAGGGATCGTTCAGGAGGTCCGGCGACAGCAGCTTCTTGGCCTCCAGGTTCGGCGTGCCGTAGCCCGTGTACTCGGTCTCCTTGGCCTGGACGGCCGGACGCTCGACGTAGTCGAACCAGGCGTATGTCGCGTTCGGATGCGGGGCGTCGGCCATCATCACCCAGGTGTCGAGCCAGAACATGGTGCCCTCGCTCGGGACGACGTACTTGGTGTCGGCGGTCTTGGGGTCCTGGCGGAGCGCCAGCAGCGGGCCTGTCCAGCCGAGGCAGAGGACCGCCTCCTCGGACGCGAGCTTGTCCTGGTAGGTGTCGGAGTCCAGCGCCAGGATGTGCGGCGCGAGGTCGGTCAGCAGCTTCTGCGCCTGGGCGAGCTCACCCTGGTCGATCGTATTGATCGAGAAGCCGAGCATCTTGAGCGGCATGGCCAGCACGTCGCCCAAAGAGTCGACGAGCACCACCTTGCCGCTGTACTTGCCGGTCGACAGGTCGTAGAACTCCTTCCACGACGTGATCGGCTCCTTGACGATCTTCGAGCGGTACAGGATCCCGGTCGTGCCGAAGTCCTTGGGGACGTGGTACTCGTTGTTGGGATCCCACTTCTGGCTGAGGACCGCCTTGTCGATGTACTGGAAGTTGGGGATCCGGCTGAAGTCCAGCTTCTGGATGTAGCCCTGCTCCGCCATCTGCGGGATGAATTCGGCCGTCGGACACGACATGTCGTAGCCGGTGGCTCCGCCGGCCAGCTTGGCCAGCAGCTCCTCGTTGTTGGCGAAGATGTCGTACTGGAAGTTCTTGACCCCGTACTCGGCCTTGAAGGCCTCCATGTTGCCCGGGTCGACGTAGCCGGACCAGTTGAGCATCCACAACTCGTCCTCGATGGCGTACGAGGCGGCCGCGGTCGGGGCCGTGCTCTCCGCCGCGCTCGCCACGGTCGACGGTGCCGCGCTCGGTTCGGCGCTGGCCGGCGCCTGGGTGCCGCCCGTGCTCCCGGTGCAGGCCGCCAGCGCGGCGCCGCCGCCGATCAGCCCGGCAGCCGCCAGGAAGCTGCGCCGATTGACCTTGGTCCGGGCCAGCCTGGCCATGAACGCGTCGCGATCCTGATCAGCCACCAGTGCTCCTCCTCCACGTCGTGGCGACGACGCCTGTCGGCCTCCTCATCCAACGAGGATGAGGTTGGCCGTTTCGTGCCACCGGACGACCACCGGGTCGCCCGGGCCTCCCCCGAGGGCGCTCCCCGCGCCCACCGTGTTCTGGCGCCGGACGATCAGCTCGCCGGCCAGGTCGGTCACCACCCGGTACTCGGAGTGGTCGCCGAGATACGTCCCCTGACGGATGCGCCCGGCGAGCTCCGTCCAGCCCGGCGCGGCGCCCGGCGCGGCGCCGTCATCCGGGCGGACCTCGAGCCGTTCCGGTCGCGTGGCGACGGTGACGGCGTCGCCGGCGGCGATGGCGGCCGCGGGGTCGGTGACCGTCCCACGCAGGACCAACCCTCGGTCGCTCCGGACCGTCGCGGTCCGGCTGGACGCGTCGACCCCTTCGACGGTCGCCGCGATGAAGTTCGAGCTGCCAAGGAAGTCGGCCACGAACCGGTTGGTCGGGCACTCGTAGAGCTCGGTCGGGTCGCCCTGCTGCTGGATCCGCCCGTCGCGCATGACGACGATGACGTCGCTCATCGTCAGCGCCTCCTCCTGGTCGTGGGTCACGTACACGAAGGTGATCCCGACCTCGCGCTGGAGGGCCTTGAGCTCGAGCTGCATCTCCTTTCGCAGCTTGAGGTCGAGGGCGCCCAGCGGCTCGTCGAGGAGGAGGACGGTGGGATGGTTCACCAGCGCACGGGCCAGCGCGACCCGCTGCTGCTGGCCACCCGACATCTCCCAGGTCCGGCGTCGCTCGTAGCCCGCCAGGCGGACCAGGGCGAGGGCCTCGCCGACGCGGCGCGCCTCCTCGACCTTGGCGACCTTGCGCTGGCGGAGGCCGTAGCCGACGTTGCGAGCCACGTCCATGTGCGGGAACAGCGCGTAGTGCTGGAAGACGGTGTTCACGTTCCGGCGGTAGGGCGGGATGCCCGCGATCGGCTTGCCGTCGAGGAAGATCTCGCCCTCGGTGGGCTGCTCGAAGCCGGCGATCATCCGCAGCGTCGTCGTCTTGCCGCAGCCCGACGGCCCCAGGAGGCTGTAGAACTCGCCCCTCGAGATCGACAGTCGCATCCGATCGACGGCGGTGACGGCCCCGAACCGCTTCGTGACGTCCACGATCTCGACGTCGGGCGTGGTCTCGTCCGCAACCCCCGTCGTGGCGCGCGCGACGGCACGCGCTCCCGCGCTGCCGGCCAACGAAGCAGTCGCGGCGTCCGGGGTCAGGGAGGTGGTCAACGGCGGCCTCGAGGTGCGGCTTCGGGGCGCTGGGGACGATGGACCCCTGTAGCGACGCTACAGGATCGCTGCATGGTACGGGCGAGGACGACGAGCGTCAACGCGGAAGTGCTGCGAGATTCGCAGCATGAGGGCGTATTCCGGTATCGATCTCGCGCCGGACTGTACCTATACTTCAGTCCCGTGAAGCCGCCACCGGATGCCATGACCCGCGACCTGCAGCTCGGCGCAAGGATCAGGACGTTGCGCCAGGCGCGCCGGCTGACGCTCCGCGACGTCTCGGAGCGTGCCGGCGTGACCGAGAGCTTCCTGTCGCAGGTCGAGCGCGAGGTCACCAGCCCGTCGATCGCCACGGTCCAGCGGATCGCCCGCGCCCTCGACCTGTCAATCGCGCAGCTGTTCGCCGACGAGCCGGAGGCCGGCCGGGTGGTCCGGCGCGAGGCGCGCCGACGGATCGCCTACCCGGGCCTCAAGGCGGTCGACGAGTTCCTCACCTCGAACATGGCCGGCCGGCTCCAGGTGATCCTGTCGACGATCGAGCCGGGTGGCGGGACCGGCGACGAGCCCTATACACACGAGTCCGACGAGGAGGTCGTGGTGGTCCTGACGGGCGTCCTCGACCTGTGGGTCTCGGACGAGCACTACGTGCTCCGTGAGGGCGATGCGATCACCTTCCCGTCGCGCCTGCCGCACTGGAACATGAACCGCAGCGACGGACCGGTCACGGTCCTCTTCTGCGTCACACCGCCCAGCTTCTGAGCGTCCGGCGACCCGTCCTCGCCCCCTAGAATGGCCGCACATGTATGCGGTCATCCTGGCTGGAGGCGGCGGCACACGGCTCCATCCCCTCAGCCGGCCGGAACAGCCCAAGCCGTTCCTCCCCCTCGTGACCGGCGAAACGTTGCTCCAGGGCACCGTCGCCCGCCTCGCGGGTGTGACGGACGACGTGACGATCGTCACCGACCGGCGCTACGAGCGGCTCGTGCGGACCCAGCTCCCCGGCATCCCGATGCTGCTCGAGCCACTCGGGCGCAATACCGCGGCCGCGATCGCCCTGGCCGCGCTGGCCATCGACCGCCCCGACGACGAGGTGATGCTGGTGCTGCCGGCGGACCAGACCGTCGAGCGAGGATTGGTCTTCGCCGAGGTGCTGCGCGCCGCGGCCGAGAGTCTCGCGACCGGGGCGTTCGGTATCGACGACCCGCTGGTCACGCTCGGCATCCGGGTCGACCGCCCCGCCACCGAGTACGGCTACCTGGTGCCGGACCTCGCCCGCGGTGGGGTCGTCCGCGGGCTGACGGGCTATCCGCTCCAGCGGTTCACGGAGAAGCCGAAGCCTGCCGAAGCCGAGGACTTGATGCAGCAGCCGGGGGTGGCCTGGAACGCCGGCATCTTCCTGTGGCGGCGCCGGGCGATCGTCGCGGCGCTCCGCCGCTACACCGGCCTGGTCCAGTCGCTCGGGCCGATGGTCTCGTCGCCGCAGATGCTCGACCGCGCGTACGAGTCGATCCAGCGCGCCGTCTCGATCGACTACGCGGTCATGGAGAGCGCCGCGCGCAACGGGTCGGTGGTCATGGCCTCGATGGACGTCGGCTGGTCCGACCTCGGGTCCTGGACGTCGCTGCTGGCGGCGATCGGCGCGCGCGGAAGCGGCTCGGTCGTCCAAGCCGGTGAGACCGTGACCGTCGAAGCCGACGACCTCGTCGTGCGGCGCGTCGGCGGGCACCTCGGAGTCATCGCTCCGCCGGAGCGCGGTAGCATCATCGCCACGCAGCCGCTGGCCGTGCTGCGCGGGTCGGGTCCGGACCTGGCCATCGTCGAGGAGCTGATCAAGCGTTGCTCGGGACCGGAGGTTTGACTTGACGCTCGTCCGCCACGCGCCCGAACCCACGACGATCGTCTTCGGCACGGATGGCTGGCGCGCCAGGATCGCCGACGAGTTCACGTTCGACGCCGTCCGGCGTTGTGCCGACGGCGTGGCGAGCTACGTCGTCGGGCGTGGCGAGGTGGCCAAGGGCGTCGTGATCGCGTACGACCGGCGGTTCGCTTCCGAGCATTTCGCCGCGGCCGCGGCCGAGGTCCTGCTGGCGCGGGACATCCCGGTCGCCTTCGCCAACCACGCCGTCCCGACCCAGATGAGCTCGTTCGAGGTCATCCAGCGCGGCGCCGCGGCCGGGATCGTCATCACGGCCAGCCACAACCCCTGGGTCGACAACGGGTTCAAGGTCAAGGCGCCGACCGGAGCGGCGGCGGGGCCCGACATCCTCGGCGTGATCGAGACCCGGTTGGCCGCCAACGGGACCGAGGCGATCGCCCGGCGCCCGTTCGCCGACGCGGAGGCCGCCGGGCTGGTCGAGCGGTTCGATCCATACGACGGGTACGAGCGGTTCGTCCGGCGGACGATCGACCTCGACGCGCTCCGTGCCGCGGATCTCAGCGTCCTCGTGGACCCGATGTGGGGCGCCGGGAGCGGCTGGCTGTCACGCCTCCTGGCGGGCGGCCGGATCCGGGTCACGGAACTCCATCAGGAACGCAACCCGTACTTCGGCGGGGTCAACCCGGAGCCGATCCGGCCGAACATCAACGAGGCGCTCGGGCTGATGGCCGGCGGCGGGTTCGACCTGGGCCTGCTGCTCGACGGCGACGCGGACCGGGCCGGCGCGGCGGAC
>JACQEF010000005.1 GCA_016200745.1 Chloroflexota bacterium
ACCATGACCACCGACATCTCCGGCCGCACGGCCTTGAGATCGGGGAGGAGCTCGAGCCCGTTCTCGGCGCCGAGCCGGAGATCGAGGAGCGCGAGATCGATGGGCTCGCGGCGAAGGCGCTGCCGGGCCTCCGCGGACAGGACGCCTGGCGCTCGCTGCTCAAGGCGCACGCCACCCTGTTGCGTCAACTGGAGACCGATCTCGTGCGGGAAGCCGGTCTTGCGCTCGCCGACTTCGACGTCCTCGCGCAGCTCGCGCTTGCGGGCGGCGAGCTGCGCATGACTGAGCTGGCCACGCGCGCCCTCATCTCCCGATCCGGCATGACCCGGCGCGTCGCACGCCTGGCCGATGAAGGCCTGGTTCGCCGGGCGAACGCCGATGCCGATGGCCGAGGGGTCATGGTCGGATTGACCGACGCCGGGGTGGATCGCCTGCGCGACACGGTGCCGGTCCACGCGCGCGGCATCGCGGAACTGTTCGTCGAGCGGCTGGACGATCAGGAGCTCGAGGCGCTTCAGACCGCCCTCGACAAGGTCACCGTCGTCGGCTGCACGTTCGGCTGACTGCCGGTCAGCCCTCGCTCCCTAGCGAGCGTGCCCCGTGGACCCCGGATCCACGAACAGGTTGTCGTGCTCCTGGTAGAACGCCTCGACCGCTTCGGGGCTCGGGCGACCCTCGGTGGCCCAGCGGGCCAGCCCTTCGAAGTAGCCCTCGCGGGGCGCGCCGGGGGCGAACAGGATGAGCATGGAGGCGGGCGCGTCCGAGTCGTTTCGGAAGCCGTGCAGGCCGCCGGGCGGCACGTGGACAAAGTCCCCCACGCGCGCATCGAGCCACTCGCGGCCGTCGAAGAGCTTGACGGTGCCGAGCAGCACGTAGAACGACTCGGCCATGGTCCGGTGGAAGTGCGCGGCCGGACCGCTGGCCTTGGGCGGCATGGACCAGCGATAGAGGCCGTACAGCCCGTCGGTTGAGGCGCCGGTGGCCAGGTAGTCGCAGGTCGTGCCGCTGGCGTAGGTGATCTCGGGCGCAGTCGAGCTCGGGCGGTAGGTGGCGCTGATCTCGCCGGTGTCGCCGTGATAGCGGGGATCGGGATAGGTCATCGGCGTGGCCTCCTCGTGCGATGGCGTGAGCGGGCGGCGGCCCTAGGACGCCGGGTTGAACTCCTCGACGGCACAGACCACGAGCCCGCCGTCCGAACCCGCCCCACCGAAGAGCGTGACGTCGTCGCCCGCCCGCGCCACGACGGCGCTCCCGCGGACGAGCTCGCCGACAACGGTGCTGATCCGGGTCGTGAGGGTGCCCGGGAGCAGCGGGATCACCTCGCCCTCGGGCGTCTCGAGCCGTCCGCCCGACGCGTCGATGCGCAGGATCCCGCGCCACAGGCTCGCCGCCCGGGGCGGGCGCTCGGGCCAGCACTTCTCGCGGCCGCCGAGCGCGTTGACGTTGAGCGAGCAGCCGGCGGTCCCGAGCAGCGCGAACGCGAGGCCCAGGGAGGCGCCGCGCAGGGCGAGTGACGCCACGAGCCGCCTCCCCCTCAGATCCCCAGCTCCTCCGACGCCAGCGCGGTCCCTTCGACCCGGGCACGGATCTTGGCGAACGCGGTATCGCGCGAGGTCGACGTGTCGTCGCCGAACGGCGAGAAGCCGCAATCGTCGGTGGTCCCGAGGTGCTCGGGGTCGATGTGGCGCGCGGCGGCGAGCACCCGGTCGCGAACGATCTCGGGCGTCTCCATCCGCGGGTCGATCGGGTCGACCACGCCGACGAAGACCCGGCGGTCGCCGGTCGCGTGCTCGCCGAGGATCTCGAGCACCCGCTCAGGATCGGCCTCGCCGGCGAGCTCCACGAAGAAGTCGTGGACGTTCATCCGGAACAGCGCCGGGAGGAGCCCCGCGTAATCGACGTCCGCGCTGTGGGTCGAGTCCTTGTCGCCGCCCGGGCAGGAATGGACGCCGACGCGCGACCGCTCCTCGTCGGTCAGCTCGGCCAGGACCCGGTTGTTGAGGTCGACGAATGAGTTGAGCAGGCCGCCCGACGGATCGAGCTTGAGCGATAGCCTTCCCTCGGTGAAGTCGATCTGGACGCTGGCGCCACGCTCGAGGCAGCCGCGGATCTCGGACGCCGCCTCGGCCACCAGGTCGTCGAGGAACGCCTCGCGCGGGTAGCCGTCAATCCCGTCGCCTGGGTACATGAGGCTGACGGCCGACGCGGCAATGACCGCCTGCTTGAGCGGGACGCTGGTCTTGCCGCGCGCGGCGTCGAGGTACTCGTAGGCCTTGGTCGCGTAGCGGAACGGGGACTCGGTCAACACCGGCAACCGGCGGGTGTGGCCGTCTTCGAACGGGATCGTGACGCCACCGCTCGAGGCCAGGCGCAACCCGGCGACCGGGTACGTGGCGAAGCTGGGCTTGCGCTGCTCGCCGTCGGTGATGACCGGCGAGCCCGTCTCCTCGAAGCGGCGGAGCGTGTCGCGCACGGCATCGTCGTAGAGCGCGTCGAGCTGCCCGGCTGAGATCCGTCCCGCGGCTGCCGCCTGCATGCCGTCGATCAGCGCCTGGGGACGGGGGACGCTGCCGATCGGCTCGGTGGGGAGTGTCATGGGTCGGGATGGTACGGCCTGCCACGGCTGCACGGCTAGTCTGCGATCCGGCGACCATACCCGACGACGATCCCGTGGGCCGACAACGAAACGCCCGCCGGACGATCCGGCGGGCGTTCGATGCGTTCGGTGGCGGGGCGCGGCCCCGCCGGGCTGATCGCTAGTTGCCGATCGCGGACAACCAGGCCGCGCCGTTGGGCGAGCCGACGCCGGTGACGTCGTCGTAGCCGTCGCGGACGTGAATCGTCAGGTTCTGGTCCTGGTCGAAGTAGCGGGCGGTGTAGCGATACCCGTCGGTGGCGTCGACGCCGTTGATGTAGTCGGAGCGGACGGCGCCAGGGTAGGTCGCGTTCGAAGAGCGGGGATGACAGGCTGGTGCCGCCGATGCGGTATTCGGAGTAGGCGTTGGTCCCGTCGGGGAACTGCTGCGTCTGGCTGACGAGCATGCCGGTCGTGGGATCGCCCACGGCCGCCACGTCCGGCACCACGCGCATCGCCGCCCCGCCGTACGTCTTCGAGATCGAGTCCGGGACGACGCCGGCCTGGTACGACGGCTGGGTGAAGAGGCGGCTGGTGCCGCCGCCCGACCCGTACAGCCAGGTGGCCGTCGCCCACGCCGGGCCGCTCGTCAGCGCGCCGCGGGTGGTCTCCCATCCGAGCTCGAACTGGCGGGCGTTGGACGCGTCGACGCCGAGCGAGGTCCCGCCGACGGCGGTGACCCACGGGCTGGAGGCCGGCCAGTCCGGCGTCGGGGTTGCGCCGGAGACGGCGTCGGTCTCGTCACCGTTGTCGCCCGAGGAGAAGAGCAGGCTGATGCCCTCGGCCGCGGCCTGGATCATGGTGTCGTTGTACGGCTTGATGAAGCCGAACGGGAGCGCCTCCGAGGACCAGCCGTACGAGTTGGTGACGATGTCGGCCAGGTGCCGGTCCACGACGTGGTTGAGCGCGGCGTCGAGATCCTGGTAGTTGTTCGGCGCGCCGACGTACACGATCTTTGCGCCGGGGGCCATGGTGTGGACGGCCTCGATGTCGAGGGTCTCCTCGCCGGACCAGCCCTGCGGGTCCTGACGCGGGTTCTGCGGGCGGTTGAACGTGCCCGGCGCCACCACCTGGCTGAACAGGCCGTGGATCGTGGGCAAACCGTGCAGGCTCGAGTACTGCTCCACGTCCTGGACGATGGTCGGCGAGGCGTACGCGTCGATGACCGCGACGGTGACGCCGCTGCCGTCGTTGCCACCGGCGATCGCGGCGGTCATGCCGTAGGCGCCCTGGAGCTGCGCGCCGGAGTAGCCGCACGGAGCCCAGTCGCCGGGCGAGGCCGGAAGCGGAGTGCCGTCGAGCGCCGGGTCGCCGGCGAGGGTGGCCTCGCCCCAGTACGCGGAACACGGCCGGCCGTTGGCGAAGACACCGGGCGGATTCGCCCTGGGCGAGACCTGCGGCGTGACGAGGGCGGCCGATTCAACGAGAAGTCGGCGAAGGTGGTCGAGAACGCGGTCGCCGCCTGGGCGACCGTGCCGGTGGCCTCGACGTAGTGGTTGTTCGACGGCGTGTAGCCGACGCGGAACCCGCTGCTCTTGAGCCACGTCGCCACGGCGCTCACGTCGCGCTGCGACGGCGCGAACTGGTCGCGGAACTGCTGCGGAGTCAGGAACTGGCCGGCCTTGGCGTTGCCGGGGGTCGAGACGGCGAGCGCGAGCGCCTCGGCGTCCGCGGCGTTGCGCCACGGGAGGTAGACGCGGAAGTTGACCTGCTGGCTGCCGTCGGCGGCGCCGACGCGGTTCGCGGCCGTGGCCCAGGCGGGCACGGAGCCGGGAAGCGCCTGGTTGGAGCCCCCGCCGTTGCCCCCGCCGTTGCCGTTGCCGTTGCCGTTGCCGCCGTTGCCGCCGGCGCCGTTGCCGCCGGCACTGCCGCCGTTGCCGCCGGAGCCGTGGCCGGTCGCGCGGTGATCGGCGCCCTGCCCGGCGGCCCCCACGGAGCCGCCCAGCAGACCCACGGTGAGGATGGCCACCGCGGGGGCCGTGCCGAATCTTCGCATGCTGCGCACGCGTGTCCTCCTGTCCCCCGGAAAACGACGCGATGGGGACGAGCCGCGAAGGGTCCGACACTCCCAGACCGGGCCATTCGTACTACCCCGTGTAGTCCGAAAGTCTTGCGGAACGGCCGGAGTTTGTCGAGCGCCGGGCCCGTGCGTCGTGTGGCGGGACGGAGATAGCGGTGCTCGCTGGCACCGTTGGCGCTAGGCGAGACCTCGGGCCGCCCAGGCTCGGGCGGTGACCACGAACGGCTCGACCGGAATCCGGGTGCGGCAGCGATCGCGCAGGGCCGTCCGCCGTGCCGGATCGAGCGCCGCGATGTAGGCGCCCGCGGGGCCGACGCCGCCGGTGAACGGCGCCCACCACTCGTCGAAGGTGGCGTGCTCGAGGTCGGCCGACAGGACGGCGGATTCGACGTCGCGGAGCCCGGCCGACGCGAACAGCGCGGCCAGGTGGCCCTCGCGGGCGCCGGCCAGACGGGATTCGTCGTCGATGTCGGGGTCGAGCTCGCGGGCGACGCTCCAGAACAGCCCGAGCGGCCCGGTGCCGCCGGCGTGGTCCCAGACGCAGGCGGCGACCGCGCCTCCTGGCCGGGTCACCCGGCGCATCTCGGCCAGGCCGGCCACCGGGTCGGCCATGAAGTGGACGACGAGCTGGGCGAGCGCCACGTCGAAGGCGCCGCCCTCGAACGGGAGCCATTCGGCGGAGGCGCGCCGGACCGTGACGCCCGGGTGGCGGGCGGCGGCCGCGGCGACGAA
>JACQEF010000338.1 GCA_016200745.1 Chloroflexota bacterium
AACGCCGACGCCCGGCGTGCGCGGCAGGATCCAGCGGCTCGCGTCATCGAGTTCGAGGCCGGCGAACGGATCGTCGGCCAGCAGCAGGCAGCCGTCGAGGTCGATCCAGTCGGCGAGCGATGCGACGGCCGCCGACGCGGCGATCCCCAGCGACGTCTCCTCCATGCAGCCGAGGAACGTCCGGAACCCGAGCTCGCGGGCGCGTTGGAGCATGGTCCGCGCGGGACCGATCCCGCCGCATTTGGCCAGCTTCACGTTGACGCCGGCGACAACCCCGACGAGGCCGTCGAGATCCTCCGGCAGGACGCAACTCTCATCGGCGACGATCGGGAGGGCGGATCGGTCCTGGAGCTGCCGGAGCAGGTCCAGCCGTCGCGCGGGGAACGGCTGCTCGATCAGCTCGACGCCCAGTCGCTCGAGATCGCCCAGGATCGCCAGGGCGCCGTCCAGGGTCCAGCCCGTGTTGGCGTCGACCCGGATCGGACCGTCGTAGACGGCCCGGACGGCCTCGAGCGTGGCCAGGTCGCCTGGCCCGCCGACCTTGATCTTGAGCGCCGGGAACGCCGACGCCCGCTGCGCCCGCTGCGCGACGATCTCGGGCGTGTCGATGCCGATGGTGAAATCGGTGGGCGGCAGGTCGGCCGGCAGGCCGAGGAGCTGATGCACGGGCACGCCTGAGACCTTGCCGGCCAGGTCGTGCAACGCGATGTCCAGGGCGCACTTGGCCGCGCCGTGCCCGCGGATGACTCCGTCCATCGCCGCCGCGGCGGCAGCCAGCCCGTCCCGGGTCGGCTCGAAGTCGCCGACCGCCTCGACCAGCGTCGGCAGCACGACGGCCATCGTCTGCGGCGTCTCGCCGTAATAGCGGTCCGGGTACCCCTCGCCCACCCCGACCAGCCCGGGGAACCGGTCGTCGCGGAGCCCGACGATGACCGTGGTGATCTGGTGTCCGCCGCCGTGATCGCTCCGGGCGATGCGAAACGGGTCCCGCAGCGCCAGGTGGAGGACCTCCTGGTCCAGATGCCGGCTCATGCCGGATCGACCCAGGGGAGGGCGTTGACGCCGTCGCGGATGGCGCGCCACAGCCGGTCGGCGCCGAAGCGGACCGGATCGTCCGCCGGCAGCCCGGTCTCGGCTTCGGTCGCCGCGATGATCCGGCGAGCCTCGGCGTCGTCGGGATAGAGCGACGTGTTGAGCGCGACCGCCACGACCTTCGACGGGGCGATGAGGCCGGCGACCCGCTCGTGCAGGTCGATGTAGCCGGGCAACGAGGCGATCGGGAACGAGGCCTCCGGGAGGTGGTCGAAGTCGTGCTCGGCCAGCCCGGGCTTGTGGACCATGACCATCGCCTGCGGCGTGGAGCCGTGGATGAGCGCGAGGGTCACCGAGCTGTAGGCAGGATGGTCCAGCGAGCCCTGGCCCTCGACGATCAGCCAGTCGGCGCGGGCCTCGCCTTCCTCGACCAGCCACTCGATCGTGCCCTGGGCGAAGTCGCTGATGACGCGGTCGACTGCGACGCCCCAGCCGTCGATCATCATCCCGGTCTGGCCGGTCGGCACGAATGCCGCCCGGTCGCCGGCGGCCAGTGCCGACTTGCGCAGCTCCAGCGCAACCGACATCTTGCCGATCGCGCAGTCCGTCCCGACCGTCAGGATCACCTTCTTGCCGGGTCCGTGGCGGCGGCCCACGGCCGTTTCCATCCGGTCCGGGGGTCGCCGGTAGTCGACGATCCGCGTCCCGCGCTTCGCGGCCGCGGCGGCGAACTCGGGGTCGTCCCCGACGAACATGTGCAGGCCCGACAGCACGTCCAGGCCGGCGTCGATCGCGGCCAGGATCGTGGATCGCCAGGGGTCGGGCAGCCGGCCGCCGGTCGGCGCGCTCCCGATGAGCAGTGCGTCGGGCGGATCCTGTCGCGCCAGTACCTCCACCAGCGTGGCGACGATCGGGATGTCGTGGCCGGGCAGGTAGCTGGCCACGTTCTGGCCGGCTCGCGTCGAGTCGAGCACGGCGACCACGTCGTCGCGCGCATAGCGGATCACACCAAAGGCCGTCTTGGCGCTGTGCGGCGCGAACTGGCCCTCGGCCAGGATGACGAGGCGGCGGAGGCCGGATGGTCGCATCGGGGGAGTCTATCGAGACCGGCCCAGGTCATGGGCACGATCCCGCCGGACGGCCGCCTGGATAAGCCGGGTTCGTCATCGAGCTTGCCTCCGGAAAGGAACCGGCCGACCATGGAACGGCGAGGTCGGCGGCGGACTCCGACGTTCGGCTCTTGGCGGACAGCGGAGCGAGGTGGCGTGCCTGATGATCCTCCCCAAGATCCGGGATCCCCGGTTCATCACCGTGCATCGCGGCGGCAGCCTCCGAGAGGACGATCACCACCTCCTCGCGACCTGGGCAGCCGACTGTGCGCAGCACGTCCTCCACCACTTCGAGCACGCGCGACCCGAAGACGACCGCCCGCGACGCGCCATCGACCTCGGACGGGCCTGGGCACGCGGTGAGGTCCCGTGGGCGGTGGCCCGCACGGCCGCGGGCCATGCCAACGCCGCGGCCAGGGACCTGCGTGGGGCCGCCCGGCACGCGGCGTACGCCGCGGCCCAGGCCGCGGCGGTGGGCCATGTGGCGGCCCACGAGCTCGGCGCCGCAGCCTACGCGATCAGGGCGGCGCAGGCGGCCACGCCCCCGGACGGGCGGGATGCGGCCGGCCGCCTGGAGTGCCGGTGGCAGCGTGCCCAGCTCCCCCGCGAGATTCGCGATCTCGTGCTCGACGATCAGCGGCTCCGCAACGAGCTGTGCTGGTTCGTGTTCGATTGCTGACGCGCCGCTTCGGCCGCCGTGTCGGAAGCGGTCCATTGGGTGGATGCGGTGAGCCTGGTCCGGTCGGTGCGGAGGCGGCCCGTCCGCCGTGATCGCCACCGTGTGCCTCCACGCGGAATCGGCCGGCCCAGCCGTCGACCTCCGCGGCGATGCCAGGGCACTCGCTCGGGCGAGACCGTGGCGCCCACGGCACGGATCCCCGGAAGGTCGGCGGCCGAGCCTCGAGGGCTTGGCTCGGCCGCACGACCGGGGGGACGAGCAGATCGATCCTCCCCAGGAAGGGACCCTCGCCCGAGTTGCGGAGCGCGGAGCTGCTGCTCACACAGTCCGCAGCGAAATGTGTGCCGTTCCACGGGAACGTCATGACGAGCCGTCATCGCGCCGCGCGGCGCCGGTGCAGCGGCCACGTGACGACCGGTCGTGGCGGCCCCGCCCGGCCCGGCCGCCCCGCCGGTCAGTGGTCGGGCGGGTCGCCCGGCATCGGCGCGCCGTCCCAGCCGCGGTTGGAGAAGGTCGGGATGAAGCGATAGCCGTGGCCCGGCACAGTGGCGATGAAGCGCGGGTGGCGGTAGTCGTTCTGGAGCTTGATCCGCAGGCTCCGGACGTGGCGGTCGACGATGTTGCTCTCGGCCACGAAGTCGGTCCCCCAGATCGCATCGAGGATCTCGTCGCGGCTGACCACGCGGCCGCCGCGGCTGGCCAGCAGGTACAGCAGGCTCTGCTCGATTCCGCTCAGGTGGATGACCGAATCGCCGGCTCGCACCTCGCGGCTGACGATGTCGATCTCGATCTCGCCGAGGCGGATGGTCGGCACGATCGGGCGGTCGCTGCCGAACGCACGGCGGGTGATCACGATCGAGCGGGCCAGCAACTCCTCGGGCGAGAAGGGCACGGTCAGGATGTCGTCGACGCCCAGGTCGAAGGCGTGCAGCTTGGTCTTGAGGTCGCCACGGCGGGTCAGCCCGAGGGCCGGCGTGACGCTGCGGGCGAGCTTGTCCGAGGAGCCCAGCCGGCCGAGCAGGGCGGCGCTGTCCTGGTGGTCCATGTCGATGATCGTCATGTGCGGGTGCCACTCGCCGAGGATCGTCTCGGCCTCGGCCAGGCTGGTCGCCGAGCGGACCACGAACAGGCCGTGGTTGAGGGTCATCTCGATCAGGTCGACGACCAGCGCCCGGTCGTGCAGCACGAGGGCGCGCCGGCCGCCGTCCGGCGACGCCGGGCTGGGTGCCACAGGCATCCCCGTGTGCATGAGGTTCACCGCCCCAGTCACCTCCACACACCAGACCCACGGCAGTCCGAACCGCGGGTCGTCGACGATTCTACAACCTGGCGGGGCGCCTGCCGAGGGTTCGGGGTGAAGGTGCGTGGCGCTTCGTCACCGGTTCCGTTCCTGGCTCGGTCGAGAGGGTGGCCGTGATGACGGGCCGTCATGATGCGCCGCCACTCGCGCGGGACACTTCGGATGGCATTCCATGGGCTGCTCGTTAGCGCGCTTCCCCAGATGCCGAGGGAGAACAGGGAGAGACCATGACCACCGAGCAAGTCGACCAGACGGTCGTCACCGAGGGACCTGCGTCCAGCGTCGGTCCGGAGCCCGCGCCGACGACCGCCGGCCCGGGACCGGTGCCGGCGGTCGCTCCGCGGCAGGCGGTCAGGACCGACTACCAGCGCACCACGACCAGCCCAGGCAGCTCCGAGATGATCCGTCGGGTCATCGTCTTCGTGTTCGGCCTGGTCCAGCTGCTGATCGGGCTGCGGATCGTCCTGCTGCTCCTCGACGCCCGAACCGGAAACGCGCTGGTGTCGGGCATCCTCGATGTCAGCAAGGTGTTCGTGGGGCCGTTCGAGGGGATCCTCAACACCAACGCCCTCACCTCGGGTGGTTCCACGCTCGACGTCGCGGCCGTCGTCGCCTTCGTCGGCTGGACGATCCTCGAGCTGATCGTGATCTGGGCCGTCGGGATCTTCCGGCGCGAGCCCGCCGCCTGACCCGATGGCCACCCCCTGGAGCCGCCGCTCGGGCCACTGATGTCCGGCGCGCTCAGTTGATCGCGTCCCCAACGAACAGCCCGCAGAAGAAGGATGGTACCCATGGGGTTCATCGCCCGGATCGTCGTCGGCGCGATCGCCGGCTTCCTGGCAAGTCAGCTCGTGCGCGCGCGTGAAGGCCTGCTGATGATGGTCTTGCTGGGCATCGTCGGCGCGCTCGTCGGCGGGTTCGTCGCCACGAGCGTGCTCAAGATCGGCTCGGTCAACGGGATCAACATCGAGAGCATCGTCATCGCCACGCTCGGCGCCATCGCCGTCGTCTTCGTCGTGCACCTGGCGACCGGTTCGCGCGGGTTCCTTCCTCGGCGGTGAGCGACGTGGACCTCGGGCAGGCTTCCGGGGATACCCAACGAGGGTCGCAGCGATGACCGTCGCGGCCGCCGACCTGCGCAGCGGTCCGGCCAGGCTCGAGGACGAACAGGACGTCGAACCGCGGCCACGACGCGACAGCATCGCGGCGGTCGGGCTCCTGGTCGGGATCTTCGGCGTCCTGTTCCTGCTGGCAGCTACGGTCGGCACGGCATCGCCGCGTGACTTGACGACCACCGCCGAGACACGATCCTCCGTGCCAGCGCAGGTCGAATGGGTGAACCTGTCTCCGCCCAGGTGAGGCCAGCGGAATGCCATCCGCCTGAATGAAGACCGGTATCCGGATCCGACGGTGCGGCATCCACCCCGGCCCCGTCCCTTCCGCACCATCCGCCGGCGCCTTCGTGACGGCGGGATTGTCGACGCGCCGGATGGATGTCAGGTGGACCTCGGTGAGATGAGCGCGGCAAGCCCCAGCCGGATCCGATCGAACAGGATCCGCCCGCGCAGCTGGCTGTGCGCGGCCAGCATCGTCTCGCCGATCCCCGCGCTGGTGTGATCGCGTTCGCCGAGGCGATACCAGGCGACCAGGCGGACGCCCTCATCGACGCGTTCCCGGCGGACGACGATCAGCCGGGCGCCGGGCCCGAGCGCCTCAACCAGGTCCGCCGAGATCTCGGCCAGGTACGCCGCGTCCGCGTCCGT
>JACQEF010000339.1 GCA_016200745.1 Chloroflexota bacterium
ACGCTGGGGATTGATGAATCCGGCTAAGAAGACCGAGGCGAGCAGGAACAGGAGCGACAGCTGGACCGCCTGGCGCTCGGAATCCGAGATCAACCCGACGACCAGGCCGAGCCCCAGCGACGACAGGAGCAGCAGCCCGAGCACCGCGGCCAGCTGCCAGGGCGCGCCCAGGACCGGGACGCCGAGGCCCATGACCAGGACCGCCAGCGAGGCGGCACCGATGACGGCGGCGAAGACGCCGAAGCCGAGCACCTTGCCGATCACCACCTCGAGCGCGCTCACCGGCGCGACGCGGAACAGCTCGATGAGCCCCGTCGTGCGCTCGCGGACCAGCGACAGGCCGACCATCGTCAGTGCGAGGTGCTGCAGGACCAGCGCGAGGACCGCCGGGCCGTAGAAGGCCGTCACCCCCGGGGCCGTCGGCGACAGGTTGGTCAGCTCCGACGTCGTCGGTGCCGCGACCACGCTGGCCGGTACCCGGAGGGCCTCCTGGCCCGCTCCGGCCTCGATCGCCACCTGTTGACCCTCGCCGACGAACTGGGTGAGGATCTCGGTGTTGACCTTGTTCGCCAACCGTGCGGCAAGGACGCCGGCGTACGCCTGCTCCTCGGGGTTGGCGACGTTGATCACGAAGTCGATCGTGGCCTGCTCGCCTGCACGGAACCGGGCTTCGGCATCGGGTGGGACCACCACCACGACGTCCGTCTCGTGCCGGCTCAGCTTCTGTTCGGCGGGCTCGCGAGTCGCGTCGATCTCGCTGATCGTCAGCCCTTCGGCCACCTTCTGGTAGGTCGCCAGGTCGGTCGGGAGGCCGGACTCGGCCGGGACGACGACGATGGCGCGGAGGGGGTCGCCCAGGCCACGGTAGCCGTACCCGAACACCGCGAGGATCAGGAACGGGCCGAGCACGAGGCTGGCCAGCGCGCCGGGCCGCCGGAGCACGTCGACGAGCTCCTTGCCGACGAAGGCGAGGAGGCGGACGAGGACCTGGAGCAGGATCACGCCGCCTCGCGGTCCGCGGCCGCCGCTGCGTCTGCCGCGCGAGCCCGCTCCCGACGATCGCGATCGACGAGCTCGGCAAAGACCTCGTCGAAGCTCGGCCGTGCCTCGCTCGTCGAGCGGACCTGGCCACCGGCGCGACCGATCGCGTCGACCACGAGCGGCGTCGCCGTGCCCGCGTCGTCCACCGTGATCCGCAGGACCCCGTCGCCGTTGAGCCGGCGGATGCCGCGGACGGCGGGCAGGCCCTGCAACACCGCCAGGTCGACCCCGTCACCGGCATCGACGTCGATCAGCTCACCGCCCATCGCGTCCTTGCGCATCTGGTCGGGCGTGGCGTGGGCGATCAGCCGGCCTTCGGCGATGAGGGCGACCGCGTCGCACTCCTCGGCTTCCCCGAGGTACTGCGTGGTCACCAGCAGCGTCCGGCCGGCGTCGCGAAGCCGGTGGAGCTCGCCCCAGATCCGTTCCCGCAGGATCGGATCGACGCCGGCGGTCGGTTCGTCGAGGAAGAGGACCGCCGGCTCGTGGACGAGGGCGCAGGCAAGCTCGAGTCGCCGCTGCATCCCGCCCGACAGCTCGGACGCGCGACGCCGGCGGGCGTCCCATAGCCCGACGAAGCGCAGGACCTCGCGGACGCGCCGCCAGCGCTGGAACCAGACGAGCCCATACAGGCTGGCGACGAAGTCGACGTTCTCGGCGGCCGACAGGTCCTGGTATAGGGTGAACAGCTGCGGCATGTAGCCGAGGCGCTGGCGCGTCCGCCGGCTGAACCGCCGGGGATTCTGGCCGAGCACCTCCACGCTGCCGCCGGTCGCGCCCAGTGTCCCGGTCAGCAGCCGGATCAGCGTCGTCTTGCCGGCGCCCGACGGTCCGACCACGCCGACGATCGTGCCACGCGCCACGGCCAGACTGACGTCGTCGAGCGCGGTCAGGCCGTTGAACTGCATCGTCGCGTGGTCCACGACGATCGCGAGGTCGGCCGGGTCGACGGGGGTGGCGTCCTGCGTGGTGGCGGATTCGGTCTCGGCTTCAGGGATCTCCGCCGGTTCACCCGACCCGGCCTCGCGAGCGCCCTCGAGCGCCGGAGGCGATCCGGCGGCATGCGTGATGCCCTCGGCCACGCCATCGAACCGTGGGCCGAGGGCCTCGTGTGTCTGCATGACGCGATCCTCCATGCCTCGGCCCATCTGCCGCGTGACAGGAGACGGTCTCGGCATTGCAGTCGTGCATGACCCGGGCCGACTGTCACGCGCCTGCGAGCGCCTGGACCTGCCGGACGATGCCGAGCACCCGCCACGGCGCCGAGGCTGGAGGCGTACCGCAGCCAGCACGGAGGGCCCGCCGATGCCACGCCAAGCCTGGACCGACAAGCGCGAGCGCCAGTACGAGCACATCAAGGAGTCGTACGAGAACCGTGGGGTGGGTGAGGACGAGGCCGAGGAGCGGGCCGCCCGAACGGTGAACAAGGAGCGTCGCGAGCACGGCGAGACCAAGGCGCAACGCTCGCGCCGATCGTGACCTCCGGTTCCGGCGCCGGCAAAGCGGCACCAGTTGGGTGCGGTCCGGCCCCGCGCGACAGCCGCCGCCACCGAGGCCGGCGACCGGCGCTGGCGACGACCGCGTTCGACTACCCTTCGGCGTGCGCCGGAGTGGCGGAATCGGCAGACGCAGCGGACTTAAACTCCGCGGCCCGCAAGGGCATCCGGGTTCGAATCCCGGCTCCGGCACCATGTGGCTCGGCTCGGGCGGCGATCCGACCGCTCGCGACTGGTGTCGTCAGCACGACAGGTCACCGGTCTGGCAGGCGATAGCGGGCCCGTTCCAGGCGTCCTACGCTGCCGGTACGGCGGTTCGGACCGGACGCATCGTTCCCCCGGCGGTGATCCCCTCGGGCCGCCGACTTTCCATGTCGTGGACGAACGGCGCCGCGTGGTTCAGCGGCGGATTCGGAACAGGCCACCCGGCCGGCGTTCCTCCTGCGGCCGCGCGACACCCACGCCGTCCAGCCCGAACGCACTCGAGCTGAGCCGGACGAGGCGCTCGGCAGCCACCGACCGAGCCGCCCCGATGACGACCGGGATTCCCTCGTTGACGGCCTTGAGGTAGATGAACGGGTCGTATGGGAGCTCGAGGCCGACCTTCGATCCGAGGGCACTTTCCACGTCGCGAGGCTTGAGGATCTCGCGGGCGAACATGTTGTTCAGCACGAACAGCGCCTTCGAGCCGAGCACGCCGGTCTCAGCCAGGTACTCGAGCAGCGCGTGCATGGCGTTGAGCGCCGCGATCTCCGGGTAGACCGGGAGGACAACCGTGTCGGCCCGCTCGAACACCGCCAGGACGCGTTCGTCGAGCGTCGAACCCGCATCGATCACGACCAGCTCGTACGCGTCGAGCAGGGTTCCGAGGATCCGATCGACGTGCGACTGGGTCACCGTCTCGGCCGCCTCGGGCTGCGCCGGCGCCGCGAGCACATGGAGCCCGCTCGAGTGGGTCGTCGAGTAGGACCGCAGCAGCTCGGCCTCGCGCATCGCGGCGTCGTCGCGCACGACGTCGGCGAGCGTCTGGCGCGGCCGCAGGTTGAGGTGCGTGGCGACCCCGCCGAACTGGAGCGCGAGGTCGACCAGGACCACCTGGTTCGGCCGCCTGGCCGCGACGGCCACGGCGAGGTTCGTGGCGATGGTCGTCGTCCCGACGCCGCCCTTGGGGCTGAACACCGCGACCGCGCGGCGCGCGCGGGTCATCACGACGCCGTCCGTCGAGATCGCCGGCGACAGGTCTCTCGAGCGCTGGAAGCGGAGCAGCAGCGCCTCGACGCGAGCTTCGAGCTCGCGAGCGTCGAAGGGGCGGGCCATGACGTCGTCGGCGCCGGCCTCGAGGAAGCGGATCCGCTCCTCGACGTCGTCGCTGGTGCTGATGCACAGCACCGGAACGGCCGACAGGGACGGCGTCGCGCGGAGTTCCGCGCAGATGTCGATCCCGCTGCGGACGCCGGTGACCACGTCGATGATCACGAGCTGGTGGTCCGCGGCGAGTCGCATCGTCTCGTCCGCATCGGCGGCCCGGGTGACGACATAGCCGGTTCCGCTGAGGATCGTCTCGACACCGGCACCGGCGACCGGATCGGATTCGAGGAGCAGGATGGAGCTGGCGGGCACGAAGCCTCCGCTGGATGGACGCCGAGGACGCCTCGGCGGTCGGACACGATTGCGTCGGAGCATACAACGGCATCCCGACACGGCGGAGCCCGCGCCCGGCTCATGCTAGACTCCGCGCCGGATCCTTTCCGCTCCGTGCCGGTCACCCGTCAGCGGGGCATACCCATAGGAAGGAGCGATGCGCACATGCGCCGCTACGAACTCATGCTGGTCATCCGCCCCGATGTGGCGGACGACAAGAGCCAGTCCCTCGTCGACCGGACCACTCGCCAGATCGTGGCGGCCGGCGGCCAGATCGTGAAGGTTGCCCCCTGGGGCCGGCGGCGGCTGGCGTACCCGATCGATCGCCATCGCGAGGGCTCGTACCAGATCATCCTGTTCGAGGCGCCCTCGGACGCGATCGCCGAGCTCGAGCACACCCTCCTGATCACCGAGGAGGTGCTGCGCCACCTGGTGACCCGCGTCGAGCGGCCCGTCAAGTCCGCCCGGCGTGACGGTGAGGACGGCGAGGACGCCGACCTGCCGTCGGGCCTCGACGAGGAAGAGGACGAGGACCGCGGCGAGTTCATCGACGAGTCCGAGAGCGAAGCGGCGCCGGCCGCCATCGACTGAGGAGGATCCCCGATGGCGTTCTGCAAGCTGATGTTCATCGGTAATCTCGGGCGCGACCCCGAGATGCGCTACACACCGACGGGCCGCCCGGTGACGCAGTTCACCGTCGCCGTCAACCAGAGCACCAAGAACCAGCAGACCGGCGAGTGGACCGAGGAGACCGACTGGTTCCGCGTCAGCGTCTTCGGTGACCGCGCCGAGCGCGCGGCGGAGCAACTGCGCAAGGGCAACCGCGTCTTCGTCGAGGGGCGCTTCAGAACCCGCGAGTTCGAAGGCAACGACGGCCAGAAGCGCACCTCGCTCGACGTGACCGCGGACAACGTGATCAGCCTCGAGCGACGGCCACGTGACGAGGACGCCGCGTTCAGCGGCGCGCCGTCGGCCGGGTCCGCGGCCCCCGGCGGCCTTTCTGGCGGCGGCTCGCGCCCGCCGGCCGACGACACCGACATCGACGACCTTCCGTTCTGAGCAGGAGCTGAGCCAATGCCACCCCCCGTCCGAGCCAAGAAGCGAGACGACTTCTACCGCGACCGGCGCCGCCGCAAGGTTTGCGCGTTCTGCGCGGACAAGACCGTCCAGATCGACTACAAGGAAGTGAACCGCCTCCGCCGGTACCTGTCGGAGCGGGCGAAGATCGAGCCGCGCCGCAAGACCGGCACGTGCGCAGGTCACCAGCGGGAACTGGCCGTCGCGCTCAAGCGCGCCCGCCACGTCGCCCTGCTGCCGTACGCACCGCAGCACCTCCGCCCGTAGCCGCGCCCGCCGTGTCGCGTGCCGCCGCGGTGTCGGTCCGGGCCGCCCCGACGTGATCGTCGGGCTCTGGATGATGGGCGGCGGGGCCGCGGCCGGCGTCTTCGGCTCGTTGCTGGGACTCGGCGGCGGCATCCTCATCGTGCCGCTGCTGACCCTCGGCTTCGGGCTGCCGCTCCGCGAGGCGGTCGGCGTCTCGCTCGTGTCGGTGATGATGACGAGCAGTGCCGCCGCCGGGGTCTACCTCGAGCGGCACGTCGCGAACCTGCGGCTCGGCATGACCCTCGAGCTGTTCACGGCGATCGGCGCCCTCGTGGGCGGATCGATCGCATTCCTCCTCGACGAGCGGCTCCTGTCGCTCCTGTTCTCGGCGCTCCTCGGGTACGTGGCGTTCACGATGATCCGGGCGCGGACCCGCGACTCCATCCAGGGCGTCGAGTCCCCGGCGATCGACGCCGAACCCGATGACGGGCCGCCGCCGCGGCCGACGCTCCTCGACCGGCTCGGCGGCGACGGCTACCAGGTCCGCAACCTGGGACGCGGCGTGATCGGTGCGCTCGGGGCCGGCGTCGCGTCGGCGCTGCTCGGGATCGGGGGCGGGATCATCAAGGTGCCGCTGATGCACCTGGCGATGGGCGTGCCCCTGCGGGTCGCCACCGCGACCAGCAACCTCATGATCGGCATCACCGCCGCCGCCAGCGCGGTGATCTACCTGGTCCACGGCGGGATCGACCCGTACGTCGCCGGGCCGACGGGGATCGGCGTGTTCGTGGGGGCCACGGCCGGTTCGCGCCTCGGGCATCGAGTGGACCTGCGCTACCTTCGGTTGCTGTTCGTGGTCGTGCTGGGTTATACGGCGATCCAGATGCTGCTGCGAGCGGTCCAGTGACGGGACCCGCGCGAGGCGGGGCGTTCCAGGCCGAGCGGCTGATCGGCCGGCTCCTGACCGGGATCACCTATGTCTCGGTCGGCCTGCTCGTGATCGGGGTCCTGCTGCTGATGGCCACTGGCACGTCGCCGACCTCCGGCGGCCCCAGGTTCGATCCCGGGCGTCTCCTGCCGGACGTCCTCTCCCTGCGGCCGGCGGGATTCCTGTGGCTGGGCCTCGTCGCGGTGATCGCGGCGCCGGTGAGCCGCGTGACCGTGGCGCTGCTGTCGTATGTTCGCGCCCGCGACTGGCTGATGGCCGGCGTCTCGACGGCCATCCTGGTCGTCATCGCGATCGCCGTCGGCAGTGCCGTTGTGACCACGGCCTGACGATGGAATTCCTGATCCTGGTCATCGCGTTTGTCGTCATCCTGGCGGGCGCCGAGCTGTTCACCAACGGCATCGAGTGGTTCGGGCTCAAGCTCGGGCTGGCCGAGGGCGCCGTGGGATCCGTCCTCGCGGCGGTCGGAACGGCGCTCCCGGAGACGATGATCCCGATCATCGCGATCCTGTTCTCGGCTGGCGCGTCGTCGAGCGAGGTCGGCGTGGGGGCGATCCTCGGGGCACCGTTCATGCTCGCCACGCTGGCCATGTTCGTGACCGGCGTGGCCGTACTGGTCGTGGGCCGGCGCCGTTCGACCGGGGATGTCATGCGCGTCGACACGGTCGTGCTCGCCCACGACATGCGCTTCTTCGCCATCGCCTACGCGATCGCCATCGCGGCCGCATTCCTGCCGGTCGACCCGACCTGGCTCAAGTGGATCGTGGCGGCGGTCCTGATCGGGATCTACTTCTGGTACGTCAAGGGCCACTTCGAAGCCGACCCCGACACCGACGCGGAGGACCTCGTCCCGCTCCGCTTGCGCCGGCTGGACGCCAACCATCACCGGAACCACCCGGCGGTGCCGCGGCTGCGAGTGGTGAATCTCCAGGTCCTGCTGGCCCTCGGGCTGATCGTCGCCGGCGCCACGTTCTTCGTCGATTCGGTCGAGCAGATCGCCGAGGAGCTGCGCGTCGACGGCACGCTCCTGGCCCTCGTCATCGCGCCGATCGCCACCGAGCTCCCCGAGAAGTTCAACTCGGTCATCTGGGTCCGCATGGGCAAGGACACCCTGGCCATGGGCAACATCACGGGGGCGATGGTCTTCCAGGCCACGATCCCGACGGTCGTCGCGCTGCTCTTCGCGCCGCAGGCCTGGGTCGCGCAATCGGGCTCGTACACCGCGTTCGCGTCGGCCGGCATCGCCTTCCTGTCGTCGGCGTTCGTGTTCATCCCGATGGCCCGTCGTGGCGAGCTGCGTGGCCGGGGGCTGTTGATTGGGGGCGTGTTCTATCTCGCTTATCTGTCGGCCGTCATCACGGTCATCAGCGGCATCCTCGGCTGACGCCGACGCCCGGAGGCGGGGCGCCGGCCCCGCGGGCGAATCGTCGCTCCCGGCCGGCTCGTGACCCGCTGATATACTCGCCGGACCCGTCTGCAGGAGCCGAACCCATGCTCACCGAGAAGGCCGCCGCCTCGCCGGCGGCGACCCCGCATCACGCACCCAGCGCCAACGCGCTCGACGACCTGATCTGCTACTTCGAGGGCGACTGGGTGCCCATGCGGGACGCCAGGGTGAGCATCATGACCCACGCGTTCATGTACGGGAC
>JACQEF010000331.1 GCA_016200745.1 Chloroflexota bacterium
CTGCTGGTCGAACGCAGCGTGATCCGCGACGGCCACGGACGCAGGATCGAAGCCACCGAATCGGTCTACCCGGCCGACCGCTACGCCCTCGAGATCCACTTCGACGTCGAAGTCGGGGACGTGACCGCACAGAACGGCCACGAATGACCGCCTCGCCGACGATCCTCGAGGGACGGCTCGTGCTCGACGACCGCGTCGTCGCCGGCCGGGTCGCGATCGAGGATGGGTGGATCTCGGGGGTCGAGCTGGACGACGCGCTCGACCGGGGCGCGGCCGGGGATCGGGTCATCGCTCCGGGCTTCGTCGACGTCCACGTCCACGGCGGTGGCGGTCACGACGCGATGGGCGACCGGGCGGCCCTCGACGGCATGGCTCGCCACCTCCTCCGCCACGGCATCACGGCCTTCCTCCCGACCGCGGTGGCGGCACCGCTCGACAGGCTCGTGGCGTTCGCCGGCCACGTCCGCGGCTGGCTGTCGGACGCACCGGCCGACGGGGCCGAGCCGCTCGGCTTCAATCTCGAGGGACCGTTCCTGGCCGCCGCCCGAAAGGGCGCCCACGACCCGGCCTACCTCCGGGTGCCGGCGGACGTGCCGGCCGCGGCGTTCGAGCCGCTCGTGGACGGCCTGCGGGTCCTGACGATCGCCCCGGAGCTGCCGGGGGCGGTCGAGCTGATCGCCCGGCTTCGCGAGCGCGGCGTGGTGGCCTCGATCGGCCATTCGGCGGCCACGCTCGACGAGGCGATGGGAGGCTACCGCGCCGGCGGGACCTCGACGACACACCTGTTCAACGCGATGACCGGCGTCGATCACCGCGCCCCCGGGCTGGCGGTGGCCGCACTCCTCGACGACGCGGCCTATGTCGAGCTGATCGCCGACGGCATCCACGTTCACCCGGGCCTCTGGCCACTCATCCTCCGGGTGAAGCCGGCCGACCGGCTCCTGCTCGTCAGCGATGCCATCTCGCTGACCGGCATGGGCGACGGCCGCGCCCGGATCGGCGGCCTCGAGGTGGAGGTCGTTGGCGGACGGGTGACGCTCGCCGGGACGTCCACGCTGGCCGGATCCGTCCTCACGCTCGACGTGGCCGTGCGCAACGTGGTCGCGTCAGGTGTGGCACTGCCCGCCGCGGTCGGCGCGGCGAGCCGCAACCCGCTGGCGATGCTCGGGATCACGGACCGCGGCCGGATCGCCACGGGCCAGCGCGCCGACCTCGTCGAGCTCGACGGCGATCTCCGGGTCCTGCGCGTCATGCGCGCGGGACGGTGGTCGACGGCAGGAGCCGACACCGGTCGAGCCATCTGACGCTGTGCCGCCGGCGCTGTGCCGCCGGGTCAGCGCCGCGGCATCGCCTCGAACGTGCGCTCGATGTCCGCCAGCAGGCGAATCGTCGACGCGGTCACCACGTCCAGGTAGCGCTCGCCGAACTCGGCGCTCGCCTGCGTGGCATCGCCCCACGTCCCCGATGCGGTGGCGCGATGGACGGAACCCGACGAGGCGAAGAAGAACGCGGTATGGACCGCCGCCGGGCTGGTGACGTCGGGGAACGGCGGGAACTCCGCGTTCGCCCGATCCATGTCGACGAGGTCCGGGGCGATCGCGAGCACGGCCGACGTCTCGCCCCGATTCGCATGGAGCCCGGTCGCGGGGTCGAAGAACTCGGCCGCCTCGGCCGGAGTCATCCCGTCCCAGTAGTTGACCGGGAAGGCGCGGACACCGGCCGGCATCCGGTCCGACGCCGCGGCACACGCGTAGGCGATCGCGTAGGTGTTGTCGTAGTGACCGTTGAGGAACACGATCCGCCGGAAGCCGACCGTGGCGAGCGAGCCGCACAGGTCCTCGATGAGCGCCATGAACGTCGAGATCCGCACCTGGACGACGCCCGTGAACCCGGCGTGCGGGTATGACAGGGCGTAGTTGACCGATGGGGCCACCAGTGCGCCGGTCGCCTCGGCCACGCGTCGCGCGACCTCGACCGGGATCAGCACGTCGGTCAGGAGCGGCGCATGCGGTCCGTGCTGCTCGGTCGAGCCGACGGGAACGATCACGGTCTGCGCTCCCCGCAGATGGGCCGTCACCTCCGGGTCGGTCATCTCGCCGAGGAACACGGTCGGCGGCTTCATGGCGACGGCCTCCTTGGCTCGGGACGGGGCATGGGCGTCGTCGGCTTCGACGGCCGCAGACCGGCCGTCGCGAGACTGTCCGCAGATGGTATGGGGCGACCGGGCTCAGGCGGAGACCGTTGCGGTCTCCGGACGGGCCGAGGGTGCCGGACCGGTCAGGCGAGCACGCGGTCCAGGTAGGCCGAGTCGATCAGCCCGCGGCGAATGCCGTCGCGATAGGTCTCCGTGGTCGATCGGATCCCATCCTCGAGCGCGGTCTCGGCCTGGGGTCCGAGCGCCTCGACGATCGGGCCGCCGTCAAACGCGGCCGGGAACGGCAGCGGCCGGTCGTCGTGGGTCAGCCGGCCGCGAACGCCCGGCTCCTGGGCCTCGATGGCGCGGAGGATCTCGTCGACGCCGAAGGCGCTGCCACCCAGGCTGTAGGCCACGGCGCCCGTGGCCGTCGCCTGCGCCGCCCGGATGAAGGTCCGGGCCACGTCGTCCACGAACTGGAACTGATAGCTCCCGCCGAAGTTGACGTGGTACGGCCGGTTCGCGGCGGCGGCGATCATCGCGAGCGTCGGCTTCGAGGTCACGCCCTGGTCGCGCCCCGGGCCATAGACCGAGTGCGGCCGGAGGCCGATGCTCGAGATCCCGTCGGTCTGCCAGTAGACGCGGGCGGTCGCCTCGTTGGCGACCTTGTACACGCCGTAGTGCGAGGTCGGGAAGAACGGCGCGTCGGCCGGCAGGACGGTCTCCCGGTAGTGGCTCGCCGGTCCGTAAACGGCCGCGCTGCTCGCGTACACGACGCGATCGACACCGAGGCGCTTCGCCAGCTCGAAGACCGCCACGGTCCCGGCAACGTTGACCTGCGCGCCGCGGATCGGGTCAGCCGCGCAGAACGGAAACTGCATGGCCGCGAGATGGACGATCCGATTGATCCCCTGCCCGCGCGCCTCCGCTTCCACGCCGTCGAGCTCGGCGATGTCGGTGATCAGGAAGCGAACCCGGTCGATCTCCGCGTCGGTCATGACCAGCCTGAGGCGGTCGAACTGGCGGTCGACGCTCAGGACGACGACCGGGACGTCCGCCCGGACGAGGTTCCGGACGACCCACGCGCCGATGCAGCCCGTGCCGCCCGTCACCAGGATCCGCTCGTCTGCCATGCCGTCCTCGCTCGTCACGCTGCAGTTCGATCCCGCCCGCTGGCCCGACCCTCAGGCGATCACCACGTAGCCCTGGATCTCGTTGTCGCTGAACAGGGCCGTGAGCGCCGGCTGCAGGGCCTGGTGCACCTCCGACGTTCGCCAGGCGGCCGCGCTGTCGGCATCCTCGAAGCGAAGCACCATTTGGTAGCGCGTCGCGCTGTCGACCTCGCGCAGCAGCTCGACCCGCACGAACCCCGGCGCCTTCGCCATCGTGGGGCCGTACTGATCGGCGAAGAACCGCTCGAACGCCTCGACGCGATCGGCGTGGACGTTGAAGGTGATGTGCCGCTCGATCATCGTGATCCTCGCTGGTGGCAGTGGGGTCATTGGAGAATTGGCCTTACCAGTTGACCACTATACCAGCCGCCGTCTACCATGTGGCGGGCATCAGCACTGAGGAGCCATGACGACCGTGGATCGGGACCTGGACGCCGGCGCCGCGACCGATCGGCGTGCGGCCGCCCCAGAGGCCCGCTTCGAGGTGGTGTCGCGGAGCACGCTGCCCGAGGAGATCGCCAACCGCCTGCTCGAGCAGATCCGGGCGCAGCAGCTGCGGCCGGGCGACAAGCTACCGGCCGAACGCAACCTCGCCCGGATGATGGAGGTCAGCCGGCCCGTCCTGCGCGAGGCGCTTCGCGCGCTGGCGCTCATGCGCGTCGTCGACATCCGGCAAGGCGACGGTACCTACATCACCTCGCTCGAGCCCAAGCAGCTCATCTCGCACCTCGACTTCGTGTTCTCCAAGGACAGCGTCGCCCTGGTCCAGCTGCTCGAGGCACGACGGGTCATCGAGGCCGGCAACGTCCGGCTCGCCGCCGCCCGGGTGACCGATGACGAGATCGCCGGCCTCGAGATGCGACTCGACGCCATGGCGGCGTGCATCGACGACCCGGAGCGGTTCAGCGAGCTGGACATCGCGATGCACATGGCGGTGTGCGACGCCGCGGAGAACTTCCTGCTGCTCCAATTCATGAACATCATCAGCGCCCTCGGGCGGGTGAGCCGGGAACGCACGGGCGGGCTGAAGACCGTCCGCGAAGCGGCGCTCGAGGACCATCGCCGGATCGTCGAGGGGCTTCGCCACCACGACGCCGACGCGGCCGAGGCCGCGATGCGCCGGCATCTCGACCACGTCGACGCGGGGCTCAGGGCGGTCCTCGGCGCGGACGAGACGCCGGCGGCGGTCCTCGGAACACGGGCCCCATGAACGTGCAGGGCAGCCGGACGCTCGACGCGCCGCGCGCCGCGGTGTTCGCCGCGATCTGCGACCCGAACGCGCTGCTCGGCATCATCCCCGGCTGCCGGGAGATCGAGCGGGTGGACGACGTCGAGTACCGCGGCCGGATCTCGCTGCGACTGCCAGGCATGGTCGGCACGTACCGCACGGTCGTCCGGCTGGTCGAGACCGAGCCACCGGCCTTCGGCCGTCTCGACGGCGAGGTCGTCGGCGCGCTCGGCTCGATCACCGGAACGGCCTCGTTCCGGCTCGCCGAACGTGACGGCCGGACCACGGTCGACTACGAGGGGCAGGCGGTCATCGGCGGGCCGCTGGCCAGGCTCGACACGCGGTTCGCGGAGGGTCTGGCCCGTTCGCTCATCGACCAGGGACTGGGCAACCTGGAGGTCCGTCTCCAGGGCGAGCCCGCAATCGAGGTCGCCGGCCGTGGCCGGCCGGCCGGCAGGGAGGGTTCGAGGTGACGGTCCAGGCCTACCTGCTGCCGCGATCGCTGCCCGAGGCGCTCGGCCAGCTCGCGCAGCACGGGCTCGACGTGCTGGTGATGGCCGGCGGGACCGTCGCCATGCCGCTGATCAACGACGGGATCTCGCTGCCTTCGGTGGTCATGGGCCTCCGTCTGGCCGGCCTCGACGGCGTCGAGCGGGCAAACGGCCGACTGCGGATCGGGGCGACGACGACGCTGACCCAACTCCTCCAGCAGAACGCGGTCCCGGTCCTGCGCGAGGCGGCCCGGAACACCGCCAGCTGGTCCATCCGCAACATGGGGACCGTCGGCGGCAACCTGTTCACGCCTCCGCCAGGCGGCGACGTGGCCGTCGCCCTGCTCGCCCTGGACGCCAGCGTGACGCTCTCCAGCTCCCGGAGCGCGAGAGTCGTCTCGCTGGCCGACTTCTACACCGGGTTCATGACCAACGAGCTCGCGCCGGACGAGTTGCTCGCCGAGCTGTGGGTGCCCATCTCGAACGAACCGACGGCCTTCCTGAAGTACGGGCGGAAGCACGCCAACACGCCGGCGGTGGTGACGGTGGCGGCGCGCGTGACCTGGGACGGCCCCACGGTCGCCGACGCCCGGATCGCGCTGGGCGCGGCCGGCCCGCACCCGATCCGGGCGCGCGACGCGGAGCGCCTCCTGGTCGGGACCGACCTGGGTACGGACGCGATCGCCGCGGCGAGCGCGGCTGCCGCCCGCGAATGCGAACCGTTCACCGACGCGATCGCCACCGAGTGGTATCGGCGCCGCATGGTCGGCCTGTTCGTCGGCCGGGCGCTGCAGCAGCTGGCGCCGGGCGCCGCCACGGAGGACCGCTAGCCATGGCGTCGACGATCGTCACCTTCGAGCTCGGCGGCCGCGAGGTCGAGGTCCTCGTGCGGCCGATGACGACGCTCCAGTCGGTGCTGCGCAACCAGCTCGGCCAGACGGCCACCAAGGACGGCTGCCGCCAGGGCGGCTGCGGCTCCTGCACCGTCCTCGTCGACGGCGAGCCGATGGCCTCATGCCTGCTGCCCATCGAGGACGTCGCGGGCCGGCGCGTCACGACGCTCGAGAGCCTCACCCCGGCCGAGGGCCTGCATCCGGTCCAGCAGGCGTTCGTGGACGAGTACGCCTTCCAGTGCGGCTACTGCACGCCGGGGATGGTGATGCTGTCCAAGGCGCTGCTCGACCATGACCCCGCGCCGAACGACGAGGCCATCGGCCAGGCGCTGGCCGGCAACCTGTGCCGGTGCACCGGCTACCGGCCGATCGTCGACGCGATCCGCCACGCCTCCGGGGCGATGTCCGGCCACGACACCGAGCCGGTCCGATGACCGCGCCGCTCGAGGTCGTCGGCCGGTCGGTCGAGCGGAGCGACGCGGTCGGCCACGTGACGGGCCGAACACGGTTCGCCGCGGATCGTGCCTTCCCGGGCATGCTCCACCTCAAGATGGTCCGGAGCCCGCTCCATCACGCGCGGGTCCGGGGCATCGACCTGTCCGAGGCGGAACGCGTGCCCGGGTTCGTCCGGGCGCTGACCGCGGCCGACGTCCCGCACAACCGCTACACGATCCTGTCGCTCATCGGCGTCGAGCCCGAGGAGGAGTTCGTCCTGGCCGAGGATCGCGTGCGCTTCAAGGGCGAGGCGATCGTCGCCATCGTGGCCGAGACCGAGGAGGCGGCGATGGAGGCCGTCGCGAAGGTTCGCCTCGACCTCGACGAGCTGCCCGCGGTCTTCGATGTCGAGGAGGCGCTCAAGCCGGGCGCCCCGATCGTGACCCACTGGGGCAACAACACCTTCATGTACGAGGGTCACCCGTGCCGGCGCGTCCGGCTCGGCGACGTGGAGGCGGCGTTCGCCCGCGCCGACCACATCGTCGAGGGTGTCTACAACTCGAGCCCGATCGAGCACGCGCCGCTCGAGACCACCGGCTGCATCGCGGTCCCGGAGGGAGGCCGGTTCACGGTCTACACCAATACGCAGGCGCTCTACTTCAGCCTCGACAACACCTCGATCATCCTGCAGGTCCCCGGCAACCGGCTCCACTTCATCGGCGGGACGGTCGGCGGCGGGTTCGGCGGCAAGGTCGACGTCATCGTCGAGCCGATCGCGACCCTGGCCGCGATGAAGACCGGCCGCCCGGTCCGATTCGTCTACAGCCGCTCCGAGGAGATGCAGGTCTCGTCCACCCGCAGCGCCTGGCGGATCTATCTCAAGGACGGGGTGACCGCCGACGGCCGCATCATCGCCCGGAAGGTGACCAGCTACGCCGATTCGGGGGCGTACAGCCGCCAGACGCCGTACGCCCTGACCAAGCACGCGGCGAACGCCGCCGGCCCGTACGCGATCCCGAACGTGTCGATCGATGCGTACTGCGTCTACACGAACCGCCAGCCCACGAGCGCGATGCGTGGCTTCGGCGTGACCATGGCGTCGTTCGCGCTGGAGGTCCAGATGGACAGGATCGCCGAGACCGTGGGGCTTGACCCGTGGTCGATCCGGTTCCTCAACGCCTACCGCAACGGCGACATGAAGCCGCACCGCAAGCTCGCCGACGACGCGACCCTGATCGAGACGATGCAGGCAGCGGCCGCCCTCGTGGGGCACGAGCTGACCGCCGAGCAACAGGCGATGACGTCGGCGCCGCGGGCCGGCGGCGACCCGGGAGGCCGATAGCCATGGCCAAGCTGCGCGGAACGGGCATGGCCGCCGTCAACTACCCGACCGGCATGAACCTGGGCGGCGACCCGTCGCAGGCGCTCGTCCACGCGACGACCAGCGGGTCGTTCGTGGTGACGCTGTCGGCCACGGACCTGGGCCAGGGGCTGCGGACGGTCATCGGGCAGATCGCCGCCGAGACGCTGGGGGTCGCCTACGACCAGGTCGTCGTCGACACGGCCGACACGGACACGGGACCGCACGACATGGGCACCTTCGCCAGCCGGGCGACCCACCGGGTCGGCAACGCGGTGATCGCCGCCGCGGTCGAGGCGCGCAAGGCGCTCCTCGACGTGGCCGCCGAGGAGTTCGAGGCATCGGTCGATGAGATCGAGCTCGACGGGCACGGCAACCTGATGGTCAGAGGCGTCCCGGCCCGGTCGATGCCGGTGGCCGAGGTCGCCTCGATGGCCCAGTTCAAGTACGGCAGGACCATCGCCGGTCGGGGCAGCTTCATGAAGCCCAGGAGCGAGGTCGACCCCGAGACCGGGGCGATGGACCCCGATTCGACCGAAGCCCACGCCTGCACCGTGGCCGAGGTCGAGGTCGACACGGAGACGGGCGAGGTCACGGTCCTGAGCATCCGGAGCGCCTACGAGGTCGGCCGCCAGGTCAACCCAGCGCTGGTCCAGGGCCAGATCACCGGCGGCGCCTGGATGGGCATGTCGCACGCCCTGTACGAGACCACCGCGCCGTACTACCCCGCGCCGGACCACAGCCCGCGCGACTTCAGCGAGTACCTGATGCCCGGGCCGCTCGAGCTGCCCGAGATCGACTGCGTCGTGCTCGAGATGCCGTCGTCGAACGGTCCGTACGGCGTCAAGGGGATCGGCGAGATGACCGCCAATTCGCCCATACCCGCCATCGTCAACGCCATCTACCACGCGACGGGCGTCCGGATCGATTCGCTCCCGGTCACGCCCGAGAAGATCCTGCGTGGTCTCGACGCCAGGAGGCCCTGATGGGACAGATCACGACCTGGGACGAGTTCCCGACCGTCGAATACGTGCCCGGCGTGTTCCGCCAGGCGGTGTCCGGCGAGAAGACGATGCTCACCCGGATCGTCTATCGCGGCGGCGTCGTGATCCCCGACCACAGCCACCCCGCCGAGCAGCTCATGCTCGTCGTGGAGGGCCGGCTGTGGGCGAAGGTCGGCGACGAGGAGGCCGAGGTCGGGCCGGGCTCGCTGCTGGTCATCCCGTCGGACTGGGTCCACGCGTTCCGCCAGCTCGGCGACGAGGACGTCGTGTTCTACGAGTGCTTCGCGCCGATCCGCCTCGAATACCTCGTGGGGTTCAAGGGACCGGACGCGTCGCTGGCGATGATGAGGCGGGCACTCGCGGCCGAGTAGCGGACAGGGTACCGTGAGACGGTCGCATTGACGCTCACGCGGTGCGCGACTATCCTCGATAATCGATCAACTGAGACGCCGGGCCTTCCCCTCGGCGCGCGCGCGCGGCGCCGACAGCCGGCGCCGCGAGCCCGGTCCACCGTCTCGGCAAGGAGTGACCATGGGTCAGCTGGACGCGTTCAGCCTCGACGGGCGGGTGGCCCTCGTCCCCGGTGGCGCCGGCGCCATCGGGTCCGCGATGGCCGAGGCCCTGGCCGCCGCCGGCGCGCGCGTGGCCGTCGCCGACCGGACCTGCCGGATGTGCGACGACGTGGTCGGACGCGTCGAGCGCGTCGGCTCGGAGGCGATCGGCATCGCAGCGGACATGACGGTCGAGGCCGACTGCGACCGGATGGTGGCCGAGACCATCGAGCGCTTCGGCCGGATCGACATCGTGGTCAACGCGGTCGGCGGCGGGGCCGGCAAGGTGCTCCACCCGGCGGAGACCTATCCGCGTGCGGACTGGGACTGGATCATGGAGCTCAACGTCCGGAGCACGCTGCTCGCAACGCAGTCGGCGGCCCGCGCGATGATCTCGGCCGGCCGGGGCGGCAGCGTCCTCAACATCTCTTCGGTCCGCGCCAACCTCGGGATCAACGCTGGCTACTCGGCCTACGTCGCGGCCAAGGGCGCCATCAGCTCGCTGACCCGCCAGTGGGCAACCGAGTGGGCGAAGTACGGGATCAGGGTCAACGCCATCATGCCGACCTTCGTGGACACGCCGCAGGTGGCGTCGCTGCTGGCCGACCCGACGTTCAAGGCCGGGGTCGTCGACCGCATCCCGCTCGGCCGGGTCGGCGAGACGCGCGACCTCGTGGGCGCCGCGATCTTCCTCGTCTCCGACGCGTCGTCATTCGTGACCGGTCAGATCCTCGGGATTGACGGCGGCCTCACCGCCACGCAGTAGCACCTGGAGAGCCCAACGCCATGCCACCCGCCACGCTGGATCTCGAACGCGTCACGCCGAACATCCACACGACGACCAGGCTGCGCGGCTGCAACCCGAGCTTCGTGACCACGTCGGAGGGCGTGGTCGTCATCGACACGCCGCAGCTCCCGACCCGGGCGGTCGCGATGCGCGCCGAGGCCGAGTCGCACGGCCCGATCCGCTACGTCATCAACACTGAGCACCACGTCGATCACATCTTCGGCAACTACTGGTTCAAGGGCGTGCCGGTCGTGGAGCACCAGGGGCTCTACGACAACTTCATGGTCGTGACGCCGGACCTCGACCCGTACGCGTACGCGCTCGAGGCGGTGCCGACCGACGACCCAGGCGCGGCCTCGATCGTGCCCGACCGCGACACGTACTACGCCGACCCCAACAAGGGCACGATCGTGTTCACCGGCGACCTCACGCTGCGGGTCGGCAACCACACCTTCCGGCTCCTGCACACCCCGGGCCACACCCCCGGCCAGGTCGCGGTCCACGTTCCCGAGGAGCGCGCGGTGTTCACCGGCGACACCATCTTCCACGGCTGCCAGACCTGGCTGATGACCTCCAACGTCGACCAATGGCTGGAGGCACTCGAGCGGATCCGCCAGCTCGACGTCGACCACCTGATCCCCGGCCACGGGCCGGTGACGAGCCTCAAGGCCGTCGACGCCCAGCGCCACGTCCTGCTCGAGTGGAAGGCCGCCGTCGCCGAGGCCGTCGCAAAGGGCTGGACACGCGAGGAGACGGTCCAGCGAGTGCGCTTCGACGACAAGTTCGGCCCGGTGGACATCGGGCAGGGCTACATGATGGATCACATCCAGACGCTCAACGCCGGGTCGCTCTGGGACAAGCTCACCGCGCTCGGGTACGCCCGGGGTCGCTGATCCGCGACGATCGCGAACGCGGCGGCGATGGCGCCGCCTCGGCGCCGGTGGGATCGCGACTACCCGGTGGCCGCCTCCCGGTCGCCCGATCCGGCCGGCGTGTAGTACCGGCGGTATTCGGCCGGCAGCAACGAGCTGTAGCGGTGGAATACCGTGTAGAACTGGTGGACGTTGGTGTAGCCGACGCTGTGGGCGACCTCGGCCACGCTGAGATCGGTCGCGAGGAGCAGCCGCTTTGCCTCGGTCAGCCGGACGCGGGTCGCGTACTCCTTGAACCCGACGCCGCTCACGTCGCGGAACACGTGACGGACGCGCGAGGGGCTCAGATGGACGACCTCGGCCACCTCGCCCAGGGTGACGCGCTCGCGGCAGTGCGCCTCGACGTACGACAGCACCGGCCGGATCTGCTCTCGCCGGGCGGCGTCCATGCGGCCGACCTCATCCTCGTTCGTCGGGCAGTTGCGCACCAGGACGCCGAGGGCGAGTCGTAACACCGCGTCCAGCACGTGCCGGTCGTCCGGGTCGTGGCGGGCGGCGACGGCCGCGAGCTCGTGGAGGATCGGCGCCAGCTCGGCGGCCAGCGGCGTTCCGCACGGAATCCGTTGCAGCGCTCGCTCGTCGGCGGCCCGGAACGGGGCGAGGTAGCCGGAATCGAACGCCCGGCAGCCCGGGCCGGCCACCAGCTCCGGACGGAACAGCACGAGCAGCAGCCGGAGCGAGCCGCCTGGGTCGGGCCGGGCGACATGCGGGTGCGAGTTGTCGACGAGGAAGACGTCGCCGGGCTCGACCGGATGGGCGCGCCGGCCGAACACGAACCGGCCCGTGCCCTCGAGGCAGAGTGCGATCTCGAGGTACTCGTGCCAGTGCATCCGGTCGCCGTCGCCATCGGTCCGGAAGTCGATGACGGCCAGCGGGAAGTCGGGGTCGAGCTCCTGCGCCCAGTTGAAGACGGCCACGCTCCGACTGTCGGGCCGGCCGTTCGCCCCGGACAGGGCCAGATGACCCGAAACGGACCGTCCGAGCGGCATCCGCAGCCGCTTCTGACACTACCTCGGCCCCGAATGGCATTGCCGCAGCGGCTCCCCGCGAGCGAGAGTCAGGCATCGAAGTCCGCTCCGCCTCCGAGGAGATCCGGTCCATGGCGCTCTACCCGAACCTCTTCAGTCCGATCCAGCTCGGCGGCCTCGAGCTGGCCAACCGGATCGTCCACGTGCCGACCGACATCAGCTCGTCGCATGCCGATGGCGAGGTCAGCGAGCGCGACATCCACCACCACGCCGACATCGCGCGCGGCGGCACCGGGTTCATCATCGTCGGGGCGACCACCCCGGACATGAAGACCGGCCGGCCCACGGTGACGTGCCTGGTGGCCGACGGCGACAACTACATCCCGGGCCTGGCACGCCTCGCCGAGAGCATGCATCGCTATGGGGCGAAGTGCGCGGTCCAGCTCCAGCACCCCGGTCGCCAGTGCGCCATCCCCCGCTACAACACGCTCGGCGCCACCGACCGCGTGCTCAAGCTGCCGTGGTCGGCCGGCCACGAGATCATCTACGAGAACGCCGAGGAGAAGGGCAAACCGATCCGCGAGGCGTCGATCGCCGAGATCCTCGAGCTGGTGGACCTGTTCAGCGAGGCGGCCTGGCGGGTCAAGCAGGCCGGCTTCGACGCGGTCGAGCTCCACGCGGCGCACGGCTACCTCCTGTCGGAGTTCATGAGCCCGTACCTGAACATGCGGACGGACCGGTTCGGCGGCAGCTTCGAGAACCGGATGCGCTTCCCGCTGGCGGTCGTCGACTCGATCCAGAAGAAGTGCGGCAAGGGCTTCCCGCTGCTCGTCCGCTACTCGTTCGACGAGTGGTGCGAGGGCGGCCGCGGCGGGCTCGAGGAAGGCGTCGAGATCGCCAGGGTCCTCGAGCGGGCCGGCTGCGCGGCGGTCGACCTGTCGATGGGCATGCAGGAGAGCCCGGGCGCCGGGTTCGATCCGATGCAGTACCCGCAGGGCTGGGCGACGTACGCGGCCGAGGCGGTCAAGGGCGCCGTCCGGATCCCGGTGATCACCAGCCATTCGCTCCGCGACCCCGACTACTGCGAGCAGATCCTGGCCGAGGGCAAGACCGACCTGGTCGGCCTCGCGCGACAGCTGCTCGCCGATCCGTACTGGCCGGTCAAGGCCCAGTTCGGGCGGGTCAAGCAGATCCGCCGCTGCATCTCGTGCCTCGGCGGGTGCTGGCAGGAATCGCTGATGGCGAAGAAGGAGATCGCCTGCTCGATCAACGCCGCCTGCGGGAACCCGGCCTACGCGGAGATGAAGCGCACGACGAAGCCGGTCCGGGTCGCCGTGGTCGGCGGCGGGCCGGCGGGCATGGAGGCCGCCCGGATCGCCACCGAGCGGGGCCACCGGGTGACGCTGTTCGAGAAGGCCGGCGAGCTCGGCGGCGCGATGAAGTACGTCTGCCTCGTCCCGGGCAAGGAGAAGCTGCGCTGGTACCTCGACTGGATCCGCGACCAGCTCCTCGACCTGCACGTCGACCTCCGGCTCAATCACGCCCCGACGGTCGACGAGCTGCGCGGCTTCGACGTCGTGCTCAACGCCACGGGCGCGGCGTCGTACGTGCCGGACGTGGTCGGCGACGCGAGTGGGGTCGTCCCGTTCGAGGAATCGATGGCCTGCCCCAAGATCGCCTGCGAATGCCACCCGGGTGGCCGGAAGATGCGCAAGCTCGGGGCGCGGGTCGTGCTCTGGGGCGACGGCTATCCGGCGGCCGACACGGCCGCCTTCCTGGCCGGCATCGGCAAGCAGGTCACGATCGTCACCGAGAACCGCGAGTTCGCCGCCGAGCTCGAGGTCATCCACATGTACGTCCAGCGAAAGCGGTTCGCCCAGGGTGATGCCGAGGTTCTCCAGGGCCGGCCGAACAAGCACCCCGTGACGATCCTCACGAGCACGACGATCCACGAGATCCGGCCCGGCCAGGTGGTCCTCCAGGACAAGGACTTCAGGCGCTCCACGCTCGAGACGGATGACGTCGTCACCTGCCATGTGCGATCGGACAGCGCACTGTTCGGCGAGCTGCGTGCGGCCGGCGTCCAGGTCATCAACGTGGGCGACTCGGTCCGGCCGCGCAACCTGTACTGGGCCGTCAAGGAAGGATCCGACTTCGGCCTCGCCGTCGACGAGCACCTCCTGTTCAACTCGAACCACGCGATCCTCAACGAGCTTCCGATCGACGTCCTCGCCCAGCTGACGAGGGACGAGGCGCCGAGCTACTCGGCCGAGCGGTTGCGCGAGCTGATGGACGCGGTCAATGGCTCGGCACAAAAGGAGACGGTGCCGGCATGACGAACACGGCGGTCATCGATCGCTTGCCCGCGCCGCCGCCGTCGGATGCCGCCGGCGGCCTCACGCTCCGCCAAGCGGTTCCGGCCGACATCCCCGAGTGCGGCCGAATCCTCTTCGAGGCGTTTGCCACGCTGGCGAGGGCGCACGGCTTTCCACCCGATTTCCCGACGGTCGCCGTGGCGACGGGGTGCGTCCGCGGGCTGATCACCAACGCGGGCTTCCACGGCGTCGTCGCCGAGCGTGACGGTCACATCGTGGGCAGCACGTTCCTCGACGAGCGGTCGACGATCGCCGCCATCGGGCCGGTCAGCGTCGACCCCGCGGCGCAGGACGGCAGGGTCGGTCGCGTCCTGATGGGCGCCATGCTCGAGCGCGCCGCCGAGCGGCACGCGCCGGGAGTCCGGCTGGTCCAGATCAGCTACCACAACCGATCACTGAGCCTGTACGCCAAGCTCGGGTTCGACGTCCGCGAGACATTCGCGGCGATGCACGGGGAGCCGTTGCGCCTCACCCAGCCCGGCTACGCGGTCCGTGTCGCGACGCCAGCGGACGAGGCGGCCTGCAACGCCCTCTGCGTCCGGGTGCACGGCCACGACCGGGCGGGCGAGGTGGGCCCCGCGATCGCCAAGGGCAAGGCGAAGGTCGTCGAGCGACTCGGCCGGATCACCGGGTACACGACGGGCATCGGCTACTTCAACCACTCGGTCGCCGAGACCAACGACGACCTGTACGCGATGATCGGCACGGCGACCCACCTGATGCAGCCGGGGATCGTGGTCCCGCTCGACAACCCCGAGCTGTTCCGCTGGTGCCTCGCCCACGGCCTGCGTGTCTTCTTCGTGATGAACCTGATGGCGATCGGCCTCTACCAGGAACCGAGGGGGGCCTACCTGGCATCGGTCGGGTACTGAGGACGGCGGCCGGCACGTACCTCCTTCGCGGCTGCGCCGGTGGCCCGCGGTCAACGATTCGGGCGGGAAGGCGCAGTGCGTAGGGCTTACCGGCCGAATCCGTCGACCCGGGGACAACGATCGCGCTCGGGACCAGCCACCGGTGACCGCCCCGCTCGCGAATCGTTGACCTGGGGGCAACGTCCGGACGCGCAGCGTGTCGCTGGAGGCGCTTCGCTCCGAAATCGTAGACCCTGGGGCAACGCCCCGGGGTCACCGCGGCGTGACGCCGGGCCGGGCCGGGCCCCGGGGGCACCCGCGGCGTGACGCCCGGCCGGGCGCCGTGATGCGGAACGGGCGACCGGGGGCTACGCCTTGGCGGCGGCCGCCTGGTGGGCCTTCTGCCAGTCCGCCTTGAACTGCACGATCCCCTTGTCGGTCAGCGGATGGTGGACCATCTGCTGCAGGACCTTGAACGGCACCGTGGCGATGTGCGAGCCGGCAAGCGCGGCCTGGGTCATGTGCAACGGGTTGCGGATCGACGCGGCGATGACCTCGGCGTCCATCTCGTGGATGGTCAGGATCTCGACGAGGTCGCGGATGACGTCCATGCCGTCCTGGTTGATGTCGTCCAGGCGTCCGACGAACGGGCTGATGAGGCTCGCGCCGGCCTTCGCCGCGAGCAGGCCCTGGTTGGCCGTGAAGATCAGCGTGCAGTTGGTCTTGATGCCTTCGTCGGCGAAGCGGCTGATCGCCTCAAGCCCGTTCTCGCTCATCGCCACCTTGACCACGATGTTCGGGGCGAGCTTCGCGTAGTGGCGGCCCTCGTCGAGCATCCCGTCGACGTCGTCGCTGACGCACTCGGCCGAGACCGGGCCGGGCGTGATCTTGCAGACCTGCTGCAGGATCTCGTCGTACGAGCCGCCGACCTTGGCGTAGAGCGTCGGGTTGGTGGTCACGCCATCGAGCACGCCCCAGCGGGCGGCGGTGCGGATCTCTTCGATGTCCGCGGTGTCGAGGAAGATCTTCATGTGGGGCAGCTCCGTCTTCGACTGAATGGCTTCAGTCTACGTCGCTGCCTCGATCGGCTCGTTCTCCGGCGCCGCCATGACCGGCTGGAGCTCCGGGGCGTGGCCGTCGCGCACGGCCAGGGCGGCCGCCACGAAGCCATCGAAGAGCGGGTGCGGTCGTTCCGGACGCGAGCGGAACTCGGGGTGGAACTGACTGGCCACGAACCACGGATGGTCCTTGAGCTCCACGATCTCGACGAGCCGCCCATCCGGGGACTGGCCCGAGAGCAGCATGCCGGCGGCTTCGAGCGTCTGACGGTACCGGTTGTTCACCTCGAAGCGGTGGCGATGCCGCTCGTAGATGACCTCCTGCCCGTAGGCGGCTGCGGCCTTGGAGCCCGCGGTCAGCTTGGCCGGGTAGAGGCCCAGGCGCATCGTCCCGCCCTTGTCTTCCATCTCGCGCTGGTCGGGCATGAAGTCGATCACCGGGTTCTCGGTGAACATGTCGAACTCGGTCGAGTTGGCGTCGCGATTGCCGAGCACGTCCCGGGCGAACTCGATGACCGCGCATTGCAGCCCGAGGCAGAGGCCGAGATACGGGATCCGGTGATCGCGCGCGTAGTGGGCGGCCAGCACCTTGCCCTCGATCCCGCGATGGCCGAAGCCGCCGGGCACGAGGATTCCCGCGGCGCCGTCGAGGCGCTCGTGCAGGTTGTCGTGGGTCAGCGCCTCCGAATCCACCCAGCGGACCTTGGCGTCGACGCCGTGTGCCCACGAGGCATGGCGGAGCGCCTCAGTGACCGACAGGTAGGCGTCTGGCAGCTCGATGTACTTGCCGACGAGCGCGATCTCGAGGATCGGCTTGGGCGCCTTGATCCGGGCGACCAGGGCCCGCCATGAGTCGAGGTCCGGGACCGCCTCGGGATCGCCGAGCCCGAGCTCGCGGACGACCCGTCGCCCGAGGCCGGCGGCCTCGAACATCAGCGGGACCTCGTAGATGGTGTCGGCCGTCTCGGCCGGGATGACGGCTTCCGTCGCGACGTCCGTGAAGAGGGCGATCTTCTCGCGGATCTCGTCGCTGACCGGGTGGTCGCTTCGCAGCACGATCACGTCGGGCTGGATGCCGATCCCGCGCAGCTCCTTGACCGAGTGCTGGGTCGGCTTCGTCTTGAGCTCGCCGGCGGTCTCGATGTACGGCACGAGCGTGACGTGCACGCTGAGCGCGTTCTGCGGACCGGCTTCGATCTTGAGCTGACGAATGGCCTCGAGGAACGGGAGAGATTCGATGTCGCCGACCGTGCCGCCGATCTCGATGATCGCGACGTCAGGTCGGGAAGGGGAGGAGTCGACCGCGTCTCGGACCCGCGCTTTGATCTCGTC
>JACQEF010000330.1 GCA_016200745.1 Chloroflexota bacterium
CATGGCCGATCCCCCACCCGGCTACGTGACCCACGTCCGCGTGGAGCGGATCTCCGGCATCGGCCCGTGGCGGGCCACCATAGCGGAAGGAAGGGAATCGGCGTGAACTTCAACAGCATCCTCATCGGTTCTGAGGACGCGCCCCGGCTGGCGGCCTACTACACGAAGCTGTTCGGTGCGCCCGCGTTCAGCGACGGCGGCTACACGGGCTGGGTGATCGGCAATGGCGCGATCACCGTGGGCCCCCATAGCGAGGTCCACGGCACGAACCGGGAGCCCGGCCGGTTGATCTGGAACATCGAGAGCACAGCGGTGCAGGCGGACTTCGACCGCCTGAAGGCCGCCGGCGCGTCGGTCGTCCGGGATCCGTACCGCTTCGAGGGCGCGCCGGGATCGTGGGTCGCGACCCTGTCCGACCCGGACGGCAATTACTTCCAGCTCGTCAGCCCGATGATGCCCTGAGGCCACCGAACGGCGGGTAGACTGCCTCGATGGCCGCTCCCCTCCTCGACGCTCCCCTCCTCGACCGGACGGACCCGGCCCGGCGTCGACGGTTGCCTGCGCCGATTCTCGAGGCCCGCCAGATCGTGCGTGCCACCGTCGACGACATCCTGGCGATCCCGGAGGCCTCGCTGCCGCATCCGTGGAGCTGGATCGGCGGCAGCGAGGAAGAGGTCCGCTACGGGGCATATCGCGTGCACGAGCTGTACGAGCGTGCCGAGATCGAGGCCCGCCGGTCCCTGGCCGGCCGGGGGTACGACGGTGGGCTCGCGGCCGACCTGATCGCCCCGAGCGGAGCGGCCCGCTGGGACCTGCACGGCGTGCTGGCTCCGCTGTCCGCCTCGGACCTCGACGCCGATCCGGGCGGCGGCGAATGGTCGATCCGGCGGACGCTCGGGCACGTGATCAGCGGCCAGCGCGCCTACGGCTGGGTGACGGCCTGGTGGCAGGAGAGGGGCTGCGCGATCGACGACCCGGACCTGCCGGCCGCCGCGCCCGAGGAGGTCTACGCCGGTCTCCCCGACGAGGACGGTCCGGAGATGGCAGGCTCGCTCGACGACCTCCGGGACCGGCTCGATGCGATCCTGGATCTCTCCGCAGCGTGCCTCGCCGGCCTCTCCGAGGACCGACTGGCGCATGCCACGCGGTGGTCCGGGTTCGCGGTCACCGTGGGGTTCCGGATCGGCCGGTGGTCGATCCATCTCCGCGAGCACACGATCCAGGTCGAGAAGACGCTCGCCCGGTTGGGCCGGACGCCGACCGAGCCGGAGCGGCTCGCCCGGCTCGCGTTCGCTGCCTACGGCCGGGCCGAGGCCGTGGTCTTCGGCCAGCCGGGAGCGGACGCGGCCGCCGGGATCATCCGTGCGGCCGCCGTCGAAGCCCGGCAGACCATCGCCGACGCTCGCGCCGCCGCCGAGGTCTGATCCGGCAGCCGTCGGTCACGTCGGACGCGGCCGGCGAGCCTGCCTCAGCCACGCCGGTTCAGGCTGACACAGGCGACGACCATCCCGCCAACGCACCACGCGGCATGCAGCAGGAACGACGCCGAGGTCAACGGGAAGCTGGCCGTTGCCGGTGCGTCGGATCGTCGGCCTGCCGGATCGCCGATCGACCTGACTCGACGTCGAGCGACCCGGGCGTCCCTTCCGCAATGGGTGCGGCTATCCCTACCCCAAAGATGCCGGGTGGCTGGCTGGGCGCGATCGCGGCCCACTCCTAGGGTAGTCACACGAGGCGCGGGCTGGATCGATCGGATGGCCGACCGACCACCTGCGCCGGGACTACGCTCGAATGAGCACCACACGCCGTCGCGACTCGCATGAGATCGTGATGGCAGGAGGGACGGAACAGCGATGCGGGTCAACCGCCGATTTCTCTACTGGGGCGTCTTCCTGGTCGCCATCGGTGGCGTCCTGGTCGTCGCCGACCTGGCGGCCGTCGACAGCGCGACCATCGAGGACGCGCTGCGCCTGTGGCCGTTGGCCATCATCGCCATCGGCGTCGGGCTCATTCTCCGCCGGACGCGCTTCAGCGTCGCGGGCGGGATGCTGGCCGCGGCGATGCCCGGGCTCCTGCTGGGCGGCGCATTCGCGGTGGCCCCGCGCTTCTCGGTCGACTGTGGCGGGCGCGGCCAACCCGTGAGCGTCGCCACGACCCAGGGAACCTTCAGCGGCCCGGCGACGGTCTCGGTCACCAGCGGCTGCGGAACCCTGATCGTCGACACGGCGGCGGGCAGCGCGTGGCACCTGAACGCCGGGAACACCGCCAGCCGGGCGCCGATCGTCAATTCGACGACGCAGTCACTGACGATCGACTCGGGTGCGAAGGACGGCTGGCGCTTCTTCGACGCGGGCCGCGACAGCTGGGACCTGACGCTCCCGACCAGCCGCATCGACGACCTGTCGCTGGTCGTGAACGCGGGCAAGGGCGACGTCCGTCTTCCCGGGGCGCAACTCGGCCGGCTCGACGTGGTGACGAATGCCGCCGAGACCATCGTCGACGTCTCCGGGGCCAGCCTGTCCGGCTTGTCGGGTGCTGTCAACGCCGGACTCCTGTCGGTCCACCTGCCGTCCGGCAGCGACCTCTCGGGCTCGCTCACGGTCAACGCCGGGGCGCTCCAGGTCTGCACGCCTCCGGGCCTCGGTCTCCGGGTGACCCAAGGCGGCGTGCTGAGCGGGATCAGGGTCAACGGGCTGGAGGCCACCGGGGGTGACTGGCAGAGCCCGGACTACGTGTCGGCAACGCACCGCGCCGACCTCAACGTGATCGCGAATGTCGGTGCCGTCGAGATCAATCCGATCGGAGGATGCAAGTGAACCGCCGTCTCTACCGTTGCCGCCACGACCAGCGCATCGCCGTTGTGGCATCGGGCGTCGCCGAGTACTTCGACGCTGACCCGACCCTCGTCCGGATCCTTTGGGTCCTGTCCATCTTCGTCGGCGGCTTTGGCCTCCTCCTGTACATCGCGATGGCCCTCATCGTGCCGCTCGAGCCGGAGCAGGGGTTCATCGGAACCGGTTCGCAGGCCGACGCTCCGACCGACGAAGCCGGGGTCCCCGGCGAGGCCGGGATCCCCGGTCCGACCGGCTGGCAGCAGCCGCCGTCCGGCCACCTCCACGCGAGCCATCGTGGCGAGGGGCGCGGGGCGCTGTTCGTGGGGCTGGCCCTGGTGCTGTTCGGTACGCTCGCATTGGTCGACGCGTACCTGCCGGCCTGGGCGGACCACGGCCGCTTCCTGTGGCCGGCCTTCATCCTCGGCATCGGCGCCATCCTGGTGGCGAGCGCCGTGCGACGCGAGCCGACCAAGCCGTGATTGGTGGCGCAGTCCTGATCGTCGGACTGCTCCTCGTCCTGGCCGGGCTGGCGTCAGCCCGGATCCCCGGCGAAGCGACGTTCGCTTCGTCGGGGATTTTGCTTGCCCCGGAGGCTGACGGCGGGGACGCGATGGGCGGATTGAGCCTCGCCCGCCGCGCGCGCGACCCGATCCGCGCCTTCCTCCTCTCGCCCATCCATCCGGCGACCTGGTATGCGGTCGCGGCCATCGGGCTGGGGCTCTTCGTCGGCGTCTTCGCCTTCAGCTTCCTCGTGTCGCTCGCGTCGGCCGGCTTCGCGTCGCTCGTCGCCGGGATCGGGGTCGTGTTCATCGGCGTCGTCATCGAGGGATCGCGGCGCGTGGCCCGGGTCGAGCGACGGCGTGTTTCGTTCGGATCGTCCCGGCGCCTGCTCGCCCATCCGTACCGGCCGCTCCGGGGTGGCCTTGTCGCAGTCGTCAAGGCCGAGTTCGCCGACGAGAACCGCTGGCGCGACGTGCTGTACGTGGCGGTCAACTTCCCGCTCTCCATCATCGAGTTCACCGTGGTGGCCATGCCCTGGGTCATCTCGCTGTGGCTGCTGACGGCGCCGATCTGGCACGACGCGGTCCCAGCCTCGACCCTCCCCGGCTACCTCGGGCCGCTGGCGGATCGTGACGCCGCCGCGAGCGTCCTGCGCGTGCTCCTCGGCGCGATCCTGCTCCCGGTCGCCGCCTCCATCTCGCAGCTTGTCCTGGCGCTCCACCGCGGCGTGGTCTCCGCACTCCTCTGCACGTCCGAGAGTCGCGAGCTTCGCCGCCAGGTCGAGACCCTCAAGGAGAGCCGCTCGGCGGTCATCGACGTCGAGGCGAGCGAGCTGCACCGGATCGAGCGCGACCTCCACGACGGCGCCCAGCAACGCCTGGTCATGCTGACGATCGATCTCGGTCTCGCCAGCGAGCGCATCGACAACGATCCGGGGGCCGCGAAGCAGCTGGTCCTCGAGGGACAGGAGCAGGCCCGCCAGGCGCTGGCCGAGTTGCGTAACCTCGTCCGCGGCATCGCCCCGTCGATCCTCCTGGATCGCGGCCTGGTCCCGGCCATCAGGTCGATCACCGCTCGCGGGCCCGTCCCGACCTCGGTCACGAGCGACCTGCCGCCCGGCGAGCGGCTCCCCGCGGCCGTCGAGCGGGCGGCCTACTTCGTGGCCGCCGAGGCTCTCGCGAACGTGGCCAAGCACAGCGGCGCGAGCCATTGCGAGGTTCGCTGCCGCCGGGAAGGCCAGCGGCTGATCATCGAGGTCTGGGACGATGGTGTCGGCGGCGCAAGCGCCGAGCCGGGTGGCGGCCTGGCCGGGCTGGCCGGCCGCGTCGAGGGCGTCGACGGCACATTCATCCTGTCGAGCCCGGTCGGTGGGCCCACGCTCGTGCGTGCCGAGCTGCCGATCTCCTTCTGGGTGACGCCCGGGACTCAGGAACCGAGGTAGGTC
>JACQEF010000354.1 GCA_016200745.1 Chloroflexota bacterium
CTGGCGAGACGTGGGTATAGACCCGGGTGGTGGCGAGGTTCTCGTGGCCGAGCAGCTCCTGGACGACCCGCAGGTCCGCGCCTCCGTCGAGCAGGTGCGTCGCGAACGAGTGGCGCAACGTGTGCGGCGAGACCCCGACCGGCAGTCCGGCCCGGCTGCACAGGCGATCGAGCCGGTAGCGGAGGCCCCGCACGCCGAGAGCCTCCCCGTGGTGGTTCAGGAAGACCTGGGTCGGTGGCGGCCGGTCGCCGGTCCTTCGCTCGAGCAGGACGGGCCGGCCGTCCTCCAGGTAATCGGCGAGGGCGGCACGCGCCGGGCGCCCGAGAAGCCCGATCCGTTCCTTGCGCCCCTTGCCGAGCACGCGGATCTCGCCGCGCCGGAGCTCGAGCGCCCCGAGCTCGGCGGCGGCGAGCTCGCTGATCCGGAGGCCCGCCGCGTAGGCGGTCTCGACGAGGGCTCGATCGCGAAGTGCGAGCGCGGAGCGGAGTGCCGCCTGGCCCGGATCCCCCGCCGGCGGTGCGGCCAGGTCGCCCTCGACCACCTGGAGCAGACGACCCACCTGCTCCACCTCGAGGACGCGCGGCAACCGGCGTGGCAGACGGGGCGTCGCGATCGAGCCCCAGGGGTCCCCGGGCGCGAGCTCGTTCCGGGTGGCCCAGTGGTGGAAGGCGCGGATGGCGGCCAGGCGCTGGGCGACCGTGGTCCGCGCGTGGCCCTCGCCGAGCACCGCCAGGTAGGCGCGCAGGTCGGCACGAGCAGGACGACGCCAGTCGCTGCCGCGGGCGGCCAGCCAGGCCAGGTACGTCCCGACCGCCGTGTCGTAGGCGCGCTGCGTGTGCGGTGATGCGTCCCTCGCGGCCAGGGAGCGGAGGAAGCGCTCGAGCGCGGGATCCGGGGCCGGCTCGGGCGGATCGACGGCTGGTCGGGCAGGCTCCCGGCTCACGCGTCCGCGGCCGGCTCGGCCGAAGCCGATCGCCGCTTGCCGCTCCGGCCGCCGCTGCGCGCTCCCCCTCGAGCCCGGGACGTTGCTCGCGAACCGCCGGGCACGGCCCAGCCCCGGCGCGCTCGGGCGGGACGTGCCAGCGCCTCGGGGTTCGCCGGTCCGCCTGGGTGGCGGATACCCACGACGATCTCGTCGGGAGCCGCCTCGCTGAGCGAGCCGCACACGAGACAGATGGCCGCCGCGTCCTTCCGGGCGAGCGGGCCGTCGTCGACATCGTGGAGCCCGCCGAGCGGCTCGAAGTTCGTCGTGTAGTCACAGCGCGGATACTTGGAGCAACCCCAGAACACGTTGCCGGTCCGGCGGGCCCGTCTCGGCACGAGGAGGCCGTCCTTGTTCTTCGGGCAGGTCACCTCGAACGGGAGCGGCTCCGGCGGCGGCGGCCCGTCCTTCTTGATGTAGTCGCAGTCCGGGTAGCGCGAGCAGCCGACGAACGGCCCGAACCGGCCGGTGCGGCCGACCAGCGTGCCCTCGCCGCATTTGGGACAGACCTCGCCGGTGCCGGCCTGTGGCGGCAGCTCGTCGCCGGGCAACGGCCGGCTCTCCTTGTGCTCCGGGAAGAGCGAGCAGGCCAGGAATCGGCCGTTGCGGCCGAGCCGGATGACCATCGGGTGCCCTTCGGAGCAGACCTCGTCGGTCGCCTCGGTCGTGAAGTCCTTCCGCCGGAGCTCGCGTCGCTTCTCGTCGACGCGGTCGCGCAGCGGGCCGTAGAACGCGCGGAGCAGCGGCACCCAGGCGCGCTCGCCGCGCGACACCTCGTCGAGCTCCTCCTCCATCCGCGCGGTGAACGCGACGTCCACGTAGTCGCCGAAATGCTCGACCAGGAGGTCCGTCACGATCCCGGCGACGGGCTCGGGACGGAGCCGCCGCTCCTCGACCCGGACGTAGCCGCGATCGGTGATCGTCGAGATCGTGGCGGCGTAGGTCGACGGCCGCCCGATTCCGTGCTCCTCGAGGGCCTTGATCAGGGTCGCCTCCGTGAAGCGCGGTGGCGGCTCGGTGAAATGCTGCGTGGGGGTGACCTCGACGACGGTCGTCGCGGCGCCGGCGGCCAGCTGCGGGAGCTGGCCGGTCTCCTCGTCGTCGGCGCCGTCGTCGTCTCGGCCCTCGGTGTAGACGCGCGCGAACCCGTCGAACAGCACCTTCGTCGCCGATGCGCGCAGCTCGTACGCCCCGTCCGCCAGCTCGATCGTCGTGGTCTCGAGCTCCTTGGCCGCCATCTGCGACGCCAGGGCACGCTGCCAGACGAGGCGGTAGAGACGGAGCTCGTCGGGCTTGAGCGATCCTTCGAGCGAATCCGGGTCGCGCCGGAAGCTGGTCGGACGGATCGATTCGTGCGCCTCCTGGGCGCCCTTCGACCTGGTCTTGTAGACGCGGCCCTTCGGCATCGTGTAGGCGGCGCCGTAACGATCGGCGATCACCTCGCGCGCCTCGCCCATGGCGATGCCGGCGATCGCAGTCGAGTCGGTCCGCATGTACGTGATCAGTCCGACGTGGCCGTCGGGCGTGTCGGCGCCCTCGTACAGGCGTTGCGCGATCGACATCGTCCGCTTGGGGCTGAAGCCGAGACGGCGGCTCGCCTCCTGCTGGAGGGTGGACGTCGTGAACGGCGGGGCCGGCGACCGCTTCTGCGTCCGGGTTCCGACCTTGGTGACGACCGGATGGAGATCGCGGATCGCCGCCTCGTGGCGCGCCGCCGTGTCCGCGTCCGGCACGTCCAAGGCGACCCCGTCGATGCGCACGACCTCGGCCGCGAACCGCTCGCCGCCGGGCGTCGCGAGGATCGCCTGGATCGTCCAGTACTCGCGCGCGGTGAACGCCTCGATCTCGCGCTCGCGCTCGACCACGAGCCGGACGGCGACCGACTGGACGCGGCCGGCGGACAGCCCGCCCCGGACCTTTCGCGACAGCAGCGGGCTCAGCGTGTAGCCGACCAGCCGGTCGACGATCCGGCGCGCCTGCTGGGCATCGACGAGGTGTTGGTCGATCTCGCGCGGGTTGGCGAACGCCTCGCGGATGGCCGACTCGGTGATCTCGCTGAACGTGACCCGCCGGGTCTTGCCGGCCGCCATGTGCGTCGCCTCGGCCACGTGCCAGGCGATCGCCTCGCCCTCGCGGTCGAGGTCGGTGGCGAGGAAGATCGCATCGGCGCCCCTGGCGGCCTTCTCGATGTCCGACACCTGCTTGCGCCTGTCGGCCGGGATCACGTACTCGGGGGCGAAGTCGTGATCGACGTCCACGCCGAACTTCCCCTTGCCCGGGTTCTCGGGCAGGTCGCGCACGTGACCGTATGACGCGAGGACTCGGTAGTCGTCGCCCAGGTAGCGTTCGATCGTCCGGGCCTTCGCCGGGGACTCGACGATGACAAGGTTCTTTGGCACGGCCGGGAGTGTAGCACCGGGTCCTTGGCGCACCCTTACCCCGGTCCGGCTCCCCTAGACCTCGCGAATCCGCCGCAGGAAATCCTCGTCGATCTCGAGGTCGGGCTCCGGCTCGTCCGGCGGTGGCGCCGCCGGGGGCCGACCGTCGCCGTCAGACCCGCCCTCGCGCAGGTCGAGAGCCGGGCGTGGGTCCGTGCCGGTGATCGCGCCGGCGGGGATCTCGATGAACCGGATGTTGCGATACGGGAAGAAGAAGACCGACGAAGAATCGTCGACGAAGACCGGCCGCTTGCCGTTCAGCGTCCGCAGGTTCGTGCAGCGCAGACCGGCGTCGCCGGGACCGGGCGCCTCGAACAGGTCGGCCAGCAGCGGCTGCTCGTTCATGATGTGGATGACGGCGTTCCTGATCACGGACCGATGCTCGGCGACCGGGACGACGCCGTCCAGCCAGCCGAAGGTCCGGTGGGACCTGACCGGGCGGTCAGGGGTGGTAGAAGTCGACCACGAGGCGGACCTGGCCCCCGGACACCCAGACGCCGATCCCCACGCGATCGTAGGCAGCGTTCATCAGGTTGACGTAGTGGCCGCCGGAGTACGGCCGCTCGCTCTGATAGAACAGGTGGGTGCCGAGCACGGACGATGTCGGGGTGCCCGACCGGCAGCCGAGATTCTCTGCCCAGCGGTAGCTCGTGAACCCAGCTCGAGCAAGGCGGTTCCCGGGGTTCCCGTCGAGGAAATGGTTGCACGCACGGCGTGTCGCGAGGAGCTTGGCGAACGGCCTGGACACGACGGAGCTGATTCTCGTGTCGAGCTTCAGCGGAGCGACGTTCCGGCCACCCGGGCTGCTGCAGGCACCGCTCGGCGTCACCCAGCCACCGGTGCGGGTGCAGTTCATGAGGCGAAGGTAATAGCTCTCCACCGCCCCCCAGCTGCCGCCCCCGACGGCGCCGCCGCCACTGGCGCCGGTCGACGTGGTCTTGGGCTTCGTGATCGGGGTTCGCGCCGGCGCGGCCGGCTTCGGGACGGTCTTGAAGATCGCGCGGGTGGAGCGCGTCATCGGCGCGCCGGTCGCACTCGTGGCGGTGATGTCGACCTTGGCGACGACGGCGGCGCCGTACGGCAGCGCGGACGCGGGCCTGAACACGAGGACCTTGCCGGCCTCGGCCCAGCTGATGCTGCCCTTGATCGCCTTGCCGCCGATCCTGACCGAGAACGCCTCCGCCGTGGTTGCGCGATCCATCGGCTCGGTGAATCGGACCGAGATGGCCGCGTCACGAGGCGTGTTCGTCGCCGATTCCTGGGGCCGGAACCGGACGACGCCCGGCGGATTGGTCGTCTTGACCGCCATCGAGACGGGCGCCAGCGCCACGCCGTCCGCGTCGATCACCCCGGCGACGCTGACGCGGTACGTCTTGCCGGCGGCCATCGCCTTCGACGGGTGGAACGTGTACTGGACCGGACCCTTCGGCGCGCCGGCCACGGTGAAGGTGCCGGCGATCGGCGGATCGAGCTTGATCGCCGATGCCACGCTGTCCGGATCCACCGGGCGGGCGAAGGTCACGCTGAAGCCCGAGTCGACGGACACCCTCGTCCCCACGGGATCGGTCGGAGCGATCGAGCTCGTGGTCGCGGCGCGGGTCAGGAAGGCGGCGCGGGCCGGCTGGGCCAGCGGCTGACCGGTTCGGGCCAGGGCGCCGGCCTGCACGGACACCGTGTAGAACGCCCCCGGCGACCAGTGCGATTCGGGCGAGATCGTGAGCGTCCGCCCGGCGGCGTCCCAGGTCAGCTCGACGGGAGTGGCTGGATCGACGGTGACCGCCGAGGCGACGGACCCGAGGTCCATCGGCGTCGAGAACGAGATCGCGACCGGGGCCGTCAGGTCGTGGCCGGTGACCACGGTCGTCTGGAACGCGGCCTGGGTGAGCGGAACGATCGGCGTCGGGGGTCTGGCCGTGGTCGTGGCTGGCAGGCCGGCTCCGATCACGCCCACGCCGAGCAGTCCGGCGACGACGAGGGCCAGTCCGATTCGCGGGACGACCGAGCGGCGAACCAGCGCGCCGAGATAGACGGCGGAGAGGGTCGGGACGGCCAGCAACGCGACGGCGGCCTTGTGCAATAGACGACGCTCCTGGCTCGTTGCTCCTGGGGACAGCATCGAGGGCGGGTCCCGGCCGACCGTGGGATGTCGGACTGGCGACAGGGTAGCA
>JACQEF010000340.1 GCA_016200745.1 Chloroflexota bacterium
CGGTTCGTCGAGGAAGACCAGCACGGGGTCGTTGACCAAGGCGAGCGCCACGGCCAGGCGCTGCCGCTGGCCGCCGGACAGCTCGCGCGTCTGTGCGTTCCGGCGTTCGCCTAGCTCGAGCGCGCCGACGAGCTCCTCGGTCGGCCGGGCGCGCGGATAGAAGCTTCGGAACAGGTCGATGACCTCGACCACGGTCAGCTTCGGGTAGAGCGACGCCGTCTGGAGGCTGACCCCGATCCGGGGCTTGAGCGAATCCGCGGCCGTCGCCACGTCCACGCCCAGCACGGTCGCCCGGCCGCCGTCCGGCGACCGGAGGCCCTCGAGGATCTCGACGGTCGTCGTCTTGCCGGCCCCGTTCGGGCCGAGCAGCCCGAACACCTCGCCGCCGGCCACCTCGAAGTCGATCCCGTCGACGGCCCTGATCTCACCGTAGCGCTTGACCAGGCCCTCGACGCGGATGACCGGCGAGCCGACAGCTTCCCCCGACGTCTGCATCAGGCGCGATGGTGCCACGGACGCCCCGGCCATGTCAGCCCCCATCGTCCTGGTCAAGCCCGCCCGACCAGTCGATGTCGAGCGCGATCGAGCTGTCCGCCAGGTTCGCGCCCGCCTCGGGCGCCGGCGCGCCGAGGTCCAGGTAGGCGGTCATCGCGGCCTCGAGACCCACGTCGTGGCCGGCCGCCTCCGACAGCAGCCACTTCTGCTCGAGCACGTCGCAGTAGGCCTGCAGCGGGTCGCGGAGCGGGCCGATGGCGGGCACCAGCGCGGCGAGCGACGGCTCGAGCACGTCCTCCAGCCAGCGCGCCGCGGCATCGACGGTCGGGATCGGCTTGCGCTGCTGGTGCTCGAGCCAGCCCTGATACTCGCGCAGGTCGTTGAGCAGCAGGCGGGCCTGCCCCTCGAGCGCGACCAGGCCCGTCAGCTTCTGGAGCTCATGGCCGTGGAACCGGCGGTTGGCCACCGCCACGCGCAGCCGCACGACCTCCGAGCTCGGTTCGGTCGGTTCGAGCACGAGCTCGTCGATCGCGAAACCCAGCTCGTTGAGCCGGCGGATCCGTGCCCGGATGGCGTGCCGGTCACCAGGCGACAGCTCCGGCTCCAGGTGCAGCTCCTCCCAGACCGCGCAGTAGCGGGTCCGCACCGTCTCGGCGGCAGCCACCGCATCCTCGAACCCCTCGGGGCGGCCCTGCATCGCGGCGAGATCGGCCAGTCCGAAGGCCACGTTCTCGACGAGGATGTCCAGGTCGTAGGCGCGCTGGCCGTCGGACAGCGCCGGATGGATCTCGCTCGTCTCCGCGTCGACCAGGTAGGCCTGGATCTTGTCGCCGTCACGACGGAAGAGCGTGTTGGCCAGCGAGCAGTCGCCCCAGTAGACGCCGGCGCGGTGGAGGTCGACAAGGAGCGAGGCCATCGCGTCGAGCAGGCGATCGCGATACGGCCCCGGGCCCAGCGGGAAGCGCATCAGCAGGCGCCGGTACTGGATCGAATAGGCCAGGTACTCGGTGATGAGGATCGCGCTGTCCCGCTCCGGGACCGCGGCCAGGCCGACCGCCAGGACCGCCGGCAGGCCGGCGCCCTCGAGGTGGCGCAGCACGTCCAACTCGTCGGTCGCGACCTCGAGCGGCTCCTCCTTGAGCGCGAACGTGAGGCCGTCGACCACGAGGAACCGGACGAGGTGGCGCGACGGACCGACCGGGAGGTCGCGGAAGTTGAGCGACGACGCCGGCCACGCCGCCAGGGGCAGCTCCCAGGGCAGCTCGATGAGCCTGCTGGCGCGGTCGCGCAACCGCAGCCGCGGGAAGCCGGCCGGCAGGGCAGGCTCGTTCGCCTGGCGCAGCGCCGCCGGCTCGGTCGGCCCGGTCAGAGCTTCTTGCGCAGGTAGGCCGTCACCGCGGAGTCGTAGCCCAGCGACTCGTACAGGTGTCGCGCCTCGGGACGATGGTGTCCGGCCGTGACCTCCACGAAGGTGGCGCCGACCTCGCGGCCGATCCGCTCGGCCTCGGCCATCAGCGCGCGGCCGACGCCTCGCTCGCGCGCCCCCGCGTCGACCACCAGGGCCATGATCCGCAGGATCCAGTCGTCGTGCTCGAAGCGCGGCAGGGCCACGACGGCGATGAACCCGAGGATGGCGCCGTCGAGCTCGGCGATGACGACGCGCGACGTGGGTGCGCCGAACCGCGCGAGCCGGCCCTTGATGTCGCTCGGGCCTGCCGGATAGCCCTCGTCGGTGAACAGCGCAGCGATCGCCGGTGCGTCGGCGGCGCCGGCCGGCCGGAACGTGATCGCCGGTGGATCGCTCATGGACGGATGGTACCTGCCAAACGAGCGACGAGGAGCCGGTGCCGGCCCGGAATGTCGGCCGGGCCGGCGATGAGTCGCTCGGGGCCGAACGGCCCATCACGCTCCGGCGAGACCCTCAGGCCCGCGCCTCGCAGCGCCCCGACCCCGTGGCCGGACCGATCCACCTCCAGCCACGTCACCACGGGCCCCTCGCCCAGCCGGGCCAATGCCGCGGCCAGCCGGCCCTCGGTGTCGGGTTCGAGGACCACCAGCGAGCCGCCGTCCGGCCCGGCACCCGCGGCGACCCGGGCGGCGGCGCCGAGGGTGACGCTCCGTTGCGCGGCGAGGAACGGCTCACGACCCGGGAGATCGAACGCGACGGCGAGCTCGGCCGTCGCCCGGTCGAGCTCGACCGTGGCCCACCCGACGGCGAGCGGCCGCGCGTCCAGCGAGCGCAGACCGGCGGCGGCCGCACGGGCCTCACGCCACGCATCGGCGATCCGTTCGTCGGGCGGGCGGTCGTCCACCTCAGATCAGCAGGAGATCCGGGCACGCTTCCCCGACGCGGTCGAAGCCGAGGTC
>JACQEF010000352.1 GCA_016200745.1 Chloroflexota bacterium
ACGTCGTCGTCGTGGATGTCGACGGTCCGCACGGTGACGCCCCGGTCGGCGGCCATCGCCCGCCAGGTCGACACGTTCGCCTCGTGATCGAGCGTCGTGACCACGATCTCGTCGCCGGGGCCGAGCGTCGCCCCGATCGAGCGGCCGACATGCAGGGTCAGCGTCGACATGTTCGCGCCGAACTTGATCTCGTCCGGGCCGGCGGCGCCCAGGAGGTCGGCGACGGCCGCGTGTCCCTCGAGCGCCATCGCGTCGCTCAGCTCGCTGGTGACGAACGCCCCTCCGGCGTTGGCGTTCGTGTCGCGGTAGTAGGCGACGACGGCGTCGATGACCCGTTGCGGCACCTGCGTCCCGCCGGGACCGTCGAGGAAGACGACCGGCCGCCCGTCCTGCTGCCGGAGAAGCGCGGGGAACTCGGCGCGCAGGGCATCCACGTCAAACCGGGGCATCTGGCCTCCTTGGGTGCTCGGGCCTAGTGTTCGGTGCCGCCCGTGAACGTCCAGCCGTCGATCCGGACGGCCGGCACGACGACGCCGCCGAGGAAGCCGCGGAGCGTCCGGCGATCGCGGGCGACGGCCACCGTGCCGGCCAGCGCGTCGAGGTAGCTCTGCGTGTAGCGGAGGTTCTTGACCGGCCCGACGATGCGGCCGTCCTCGACCAGGAAGGTGCCGTCGCGGGTCATCCCGGTGACGATCGCCAGCTTCGGGTGGACCGGGTTCGTGTAGTGGAATCGGGTGATCAGCAGGCCACGGTCCAGGCCGCCGATCAGCTCCTCGCGACTCGCGGTCCCGGGCGCCATGACCATGTTGATCGGATACGGGCCGTACGGGTTGGGCGCCGGCAGACCGTGCCCGGTCGAGGTCACGCCGTCGCGTGCCGCGGTCTGCGCGTCGTACACCACGCCGCGGCAGATGCCGCGGTGGACCAGCTCCACCCGCTGCTTGGCCACGCCCTCGTAGTCGAACCACATCGGCAGTCCGGCCGGATCGCGACCGTCGTCGGTCAGCGTCACGAGGTCGCTGCCGATCCGCTTGCCGGGCTCGAAGAAGCTCCGCTCCTCCTGGACGGCGAGCGCGGAAAACCCGAGATACCCGAGCATGTCCAGCAGATCGACGACCGCGTACTCCTCGAGGACGACGGGGTAGTCACCGGGCTCGACCGAGACCGCGTTGGCCGTGGCGCGCGCCTTCCCGGATGCCTCTCGCCCGAGTGCCGCGGCGTCGATGGTCGTGGCGTCCACGGCGGCCGCCTCCGCGTAGCCCGTCCCGCCGTCCGGCCCCATCGACACCGTGATCAGCTGCGACGTCGTCCGGGTTCCCGCGACGCGAATCCCGTGCGAGTTGGCCACCGCGGTCGATTCGCTGCCGGTCGCGAACGAGCCGAAGGCGACGACGCCGGCTGAATCGGCCGCGCCGATGACCGCGCGGACCGCGTCCGAGCGGAACTCCGGGCTGGCGCCCGCGGTCGCCTGGCTGTAGGCGGTTGGGATCGGCTGCGCCTCCGTTGGGCCGGGGAGACCACTCCAGTCGTCCAGCTCCTCCACCACCCGGGCGATGGCCGCCGCGGACTCTGCGAGGTTTCGGAGACCCTCCGCATCGGTCCGGCCGGACGAGGCCACGCCGACGCGCCGGCCGACGACGCACCGCAGGTTGATCACCACGTTGGTCTCGGCCACGTTCTGGTGGATCTCGCTGTTGGCGAAGCGGGTCAGGCTCGAGTCCTCGGCCATCACGAGGGCCTCGGCCTCGGTGACGTCGTGCCGGAGGACCGCGGCGAGCGCCGCCTCGGCCAGCGTGAGCGCGTCGCGCGCGCGGTCGTCGTTCATCGGCCGGCGCTCCGCTGGCTCACCATTTGCCGACGCCGACCTGGACGTTTCGGAACCGGGCGCCCGGAACGGCGTGGCCGACGTGGCCGGTCTGGCCGGGCTCGCCCTTGCCGCAATTCGGCGTGCCGAGCATCACGTAACTGCGCTCGTCGCCGACGGCGTCGCAGGATCGCCAGAACTCGTAGGTGATCCCGGTGTAGGTCGGGTTCTTGAACAGCCGGCCCTTCTTGCCGCCCCTGATCTCGTAGGCGACCTCGGTCGCGAACTGGAAGTTGAGGCGTCGATCGTCGATCGACCAGCTCCGGTTCGAGGAGAGGTAGAGGCCGTCGTCGGTGTCCTCGACGATCTCGTCGAGGCTCATGCCCGGCTTGGGCAGCAGGTTGATGTTGGTCATCCGGATCAGCGGGATCCGGTTCCAGCCGTCGGCCCGCATGGCGCCGCCGCTCCGGCGGCCGATCCTCGGCGCGGTCTCGCGACTGCTGAGGTAGCCGACGAAGATCCCGTTCTGGACCAGCGGCACGGCCTGTGCGGCCACGCCCTCGTCGTCCCAGCCGAAGGTGCCCATCCCGCCGGGTGCGGTGGCGTCGGCGACGATGTCGATCAGGTCCGAGCCGTAGCGAAATCCCTCGTCGAGCTTGTCTGTCGTCAGGAAGCTGGTGCCCGCGTACGACGCTTCCGTACCGAACACCCGATCCAGCTCGGTCGGGTGGCCGCAGCTCTCGTGGACCTGGAGGTAGAGCTGTGACGGGTCGAGGACGATCGTGAACCGGCCGGACGGACACTGTGGCGCGGACAGCAGCGCGACAGCCTCGTCGGCCAGCGGCTCGGCGCGGTCGCGAAGCCGGAGCCCCCGGATGTATTCGTAGCCCGCCGCCTGCCAGCCGCCGCCGGAATCCGGATAGCTCCGGCGCTGGTGTTCGTCGCCGTCGACGGCGTTGGCCTCGACTGCGGCCCCGACGTGGGTGATGACCTGGTCGGTCAGGCTGCCGTCGGTCGCGGCGAAGGTCTTCCATTCGCGCTGGGCGGCATAGATCGACTCGGTGAACGCGATCCCCTTGACCGAGGACGCGGCCTGGTCCGCGGCGAGCAGGTCCCCGATCTTGGTCTCGAGCGGGATCTCGAACGGGTCCTCCCTGAGGGGCGTCTCGTAGTGGCCGTGGGCCGGGGGACGATCGTCGAGCGTGGTCGGATGACGGAGGGCGGTGGCGCTCGCCCGGGCGATCCTGACGGCCTCGCCGGCGACGCGGTCCGCTTCCGCCACGGTCAGGACGTGCGACGACGCGAACCCCCAGGCGCCGTCCACGAGGACGCGAACGCCGAAGCCCTCGCTCTCGCCGGAGGCGACGCCTTCGACCCGACCGGTCTTGATCGTGACGCTCTCATCTCGCCGCCGGACGACGCGGATGTCCGCGTACCCCGCGCCCAGCACCGAGGCCGTATCCAGGGCGCGATCGGTCAGCTCCTTCATGCGCGGCGCAGCCTAGCAGAGGGGCGCGCGGCGCCGCGATAGTCAGAACGTCGTATTGCCGGAGACCGCCTGCGCGGTCAGGTACAGGCCGAGGCCGAGGACCACGAACGAGGCCACGAGGGGCAGGTAGGCGTGGAGCCGGCTGAGCGGCGACGCCGTCCGGACGCGCTCCAGCCGGCCGCGAGCCACGACCAGGACCAGGCCGACCCCGCCCATCACCAGCGCCATCCCGAGCCCGAACGCGACGACGAGCACGAACCCGAACGCCGGCCGGCCCGCCGCGATCGAGCCGAGCAGGATGAGCAGGGCGCTGGCGGACGGGATCAGCCCGCCGGCGAGGCCGAGGACGAAGAGGCTGCGCCAGGAGATCGTCGCGCCGGGCCGCGGGGCGTGGCTGTGGCGGAGGCCGCCGTGGCCGTGCTCGTGGAGGTCGTCGTGGGGATGATCGTGCGCCGCGGCCGGGGCGTGGTCGTGGTGGGAATCGCGGTCATGGTGACGGTCGTGCCTGGCCGACACCGCGTCCCGGCTCCGGCGGCGGCGGACCTCACCGAGAAGCATCCATCCCCCGATCGCGACGACCGAGATCGCCGCCACGACGGGCGTGGCCCGGAGGACGACCTCGGGTGGCAGCACGCCTTGCGCGCCGACGATCAACCCGGCGAGGGCGAGGATGCCGATCGTGTGCGACAGCGCCACGGACAGGCCGAGGCCGACCGCGTGGAGGGGCCGTCCCTGCGTGCCCACGAGGTAGGCGGCCATCAGCGTCTTGCCGTGGCCCGGTGTGACCGCGTGCCAGGCTCCAAGTCCGGCGGCGGTCAGGAACGACAGGACCA
>JACQEF010000347.1 GCA_016200745.1 Chloroflexota bacterium
GAGCAGACGAACTTGGCGCCCTCGAACCCGTTGCCCAGATCGTCGAGCGACAGGAACAGGTACTGCGGGCAGGTTTCGGCAAAGACCGGCTGGCCCTCGTTCCGGGCTCGACGGACGGCCTCGAGCGCCTCCTTCGCGGTCATGTGGACGAAGTAGACCGGCGCCCCGGCCGCCTGGGCCAGGCGGATGACCCGGCTGGTCGCCTCACCCTCGAAGATCGAGTACCGGGCGAGCCCGTGGCCGATCGGGTCGGTCGTCCCCTGCGCGACCAGGTCGGCCGCGACGACGTCGATGACCGGGCCGTTCTCGGCGTGCATGAGGATGAGCCCGCCGTTGTGGGCGGACTGCCGCAGCGCCTTGAAGATCGACGCGTCGTCGCTGAGGAACACGCCCGGATAGGCGGTGAAGAGCTTGAAGGTCGTGACGCCGTCGTCGACGAGCGCGTCCATCTCCGGCAGGAGGTCGTCGCGCATGTCCGAGACGATGCAGTGGAAGGCGTAGTCGATGCTGCAATGGCCGTCGGCCTTGGCGTGCCAGGCCTCCAGCCCCTGGCGCAGGGTGCCACCACGCGGCTGGACCGCGAAGTCGATGATCGTGGTGGTTCCGCCGAACGCGGCGGCCCGGGTACCGGTCTCGAAGTCATCCTTCGAGACCGTGCCGCCGAACGGCAGCGACATGTGAACGTGCGGATCGATCCCGCCGGGGATCACCCATTTACCGGCCGCATCGATCGTCCGGTCGGCGGTGAGGTCGAACCCGGTGCCGACGCCAACGATCCGGTCGCCGTCGATGAGGACGTCGGCCGCCACCGTGGAATCGGCGTTGACGATGGTGCCGCCCTTGATCAGCGTGCGCACTCGTATCTCCTCGGCTGTCCACGGCCGCGTGCGGCCGGTCCGCGATATCGCAGCGCCATGCGTGGCGCAAGCCATTGGGGAACGCCGGGCCGGCGTTCCCCGATCCGGTGGCCGCGGGCTAGGGCCTGACGAGGTCGCCGTACGCCTCGGGCCGGCGGTCCCGATAGAACTGCCAAGTCTGGCGGACCTCCTGCACGCAGTCGAAGTCGAGATCGCGCACGAGCAGCTCCTCGTCGTGCGCGTCGCCCACGGCGCCCACGAACTGGCCGCGGGGGTCCACGAAGTAGCTCTGGCCGTAGAAGTCGTCGTCGCCCAGGGGCTCGATCCCCGTCCGGTTGATCGTGCCCACGAAGTAGCCGTTGGCGAGGGCGTGACTGACCTGCTCGATCCGCCACAGGTACTCGGACAGGCCTCGACTCGTCGCGCTGGGGATGAAGACGAGCTCGGCGCCGTTGAGGCCGAGCGCCCGGGCGCCCTCCGGGAAATGGCGGTCGTAGCAGATGTACACGCCGATCTTGCCGACCGCCGTCTCGAACACCGGGTAGCCCAGGTTGCCGGGCCGGAAGTAGAACTTCTCCCAGAAGCCCTTGACGTGCGGGATGTGGGTCTTGCGGTACTTGCCCAGGTACTTCCCGTCGGCGTCGATCACGGCAGCGGTGTTGTAGTAGATCCCGGAGGCCTGCTCGTCCTCCTCGTACATCGGGGCGACCACCACCATCCCGGTCTGCCTGGCGAGGTCCTGCATCCGCTTCGTCGTCGGCCCGTCGGGGATGAGCTCGGTGTAGCTGTAGTACTGGGTGTCCTGGACCTGGCAGAAGTAGGGGCCGTAGAACAGCTCCTGGAACAGGATGAACTGGGCGCCTTGCTTCGCCGCCTCGTGGGCGCGTTCCTCGTGCTTCTGGATCATCGATTCCTTGTCGCCGGTCCAGCTGGCCTGGACGAGCGCGCCGCGGACGATTCGGGGCATCGGCAGGGCACCTCGCACGCTGTTCGAGAGGGACGAGAGACGGCAGGGTACACCGTGGACGCCGCTCGCAACCGATCGTTGCAACGCGGCTGACAGGCATGACCCCGCGCCAGCCGGTGCGCGACGGCGATCCGGCGTCGCATCCTCGCTCGATGGCTGCCGCCCAGGACCAACGCCCGTCCGTCGTCGTCCTCCCGTCCCCGGTCGCGGTCGCCCGGGGACGGGAGGCATCAGCCGTCGCGTGGGCTGGACTCGCCGGCTTCGCCGCCAGCTTCGTCCTGGTCAGGGCACGCCTCAGCGACGCGTTCGACCTGGCGGTGACGATCAAGCTGCAGCGGGGCCGCGCTCCGTGGGTCGAGCGCGTGATGCGGCTCGCCTCGTGGCCCGGCTTCCCGCCGCAGAGCCGGGTGATCCCCGCGTCGATCGCCCTGGGCCTCGCCGCCGCCCGATTGCGCCTGGAGGCCGCCGCGTTCGTGGCTGCCTGGGGGACCGCCGCGATCGCGACGCTCGCCAAGGCAGCGATGGACCGTCCCCGGCCCGTCGCCGGCACGGACCTGCGAGTCGTCGCCGCGCCGCTCGGGGGTTCGAGCTTCCCGAGCGGGCACGTGATCACCTACCTCGGCATCTACGGCTACTCGGCCTACCTCGTCTACAGCCTCGTTCCCAGCGCACCGCTGCGACGTGCGGGGGTGGCCGGCCTGGTGGGACTCATCTGCCTCGTGGGACCGAGTCGCATCCATCAGGGCCATCACTGGTTCACCGACGTGATGGCGTCGTACCTGCTCGGCGTCGGCTATCTCATCGGGGTCGCCTCGCTCTATCGCCGGGTCAAGGCCGGGGCGAGCGGGCTCCGCCCATGATCGGGACGGCGAGGTCCCCGGCTGCCGGCAGCGTCGCGCCGGCCACCCGGCGGTACCGGGTCATCTACAACCCGAACGCCGGCGCGAAGCGTCGCCTTCCGACGGATCCGGACGTCTCGGACCGCCTGCGCGACGCGCTCGGCCGCCATCGCCTGGCAGCCGATCTCGTCGCGACCGAGGACGAGCATGAGGCCGTCGGGGCCGTGCGCGAGGCGATCGGGTCGGGGATCGATGTCGTCGTCGCCGGCGGCGGCGACGGCACGGTGGGCACGGTCGCCAACGAGCTGATCGGGAGCTCGGCATGCCTCGCGATCCTGCCCATGGGAACCGTGATGAACGTCGCGCGGTCGCTGGGCATCCCTCGCGACCTCGACGAGGCCGTCGCCGCCCTCGCGCGGTCGCGGGCGGTCGAGATCGACGTCGGCGAGGTCGCCGGCCATCCCTTCTACGAGAACGCGTCGGTCGGTCTCGCCGCGGCGATGTTCCGGGAGGCGGATCACTGCGGCCGTCCCGGCTGGCTCTCGATCCTCCGCACGATCTGGGTCGCGATCCGCTATCGGCCGGCACGGATCACCGTCCACCTCGACGACGGCGCGGTGCGCACGCGGGCGCTGATGGTGGCGGTGGCCAACGGGCCGTACACGGGCGTGGGCATGACCGTGGCGCCCGACGCGCGGCTCGACGACGGCCGGTTCGACGTCCGGGTCTTCCGCGGCTTCTCCAGATGGGAACTCCTGCGGCACCTCGGCGCAATCGCGTTCGGGCGGCACCGCTATGCGCCGAGCGTGTCGACCTACCACTCGGCCCGCGTGCGGGTGACCAGCGCCCGGCCACTCCCGGCGAGGGCCGACCGTCTCGACCTCGGCACGACGCCGGTCGAGTTCGTGGTCCGTCCGCGAGCGTTGCGCGTGCTCGTCCCCGGTCCGGTCGCCACGCTTCGGGAGCGCTGATCAGTCGGGCGGGGCCTCCGTGCGCCGCCGGTTGTACCACTCCGTGAACTCGCGGCAGCGGCCCTCCGCGTCGAACCGGCAGACGAAGATGTTGGCGAATTCCCGGTCGATCGCCGAGCGGTCGTCGGTCAGGTAGCGGGTCCGGCCGTGGGCCACGCAGGTGTCGCCGTCGACGGCGAGGACCTCGTAGTCCGCCTCCCAGGATCCGGGCTCATCGGGATCCGTGAGCCAGGCGGCGACGACCGCGGGACGGCCGACGACGGCCTCCCCGAACGGATCGAACGCGTACCGCACGTCCAGGCTGAAGAGGTCGCCGATGGCGGTCGGGTCGCCGAGGCGCCAGGCATCGATGTAGCGGTCGAGCCAGGCCTTGAACGCGGTGTGGTCCATGGGGCCTCCTGATCGAAGCGCGTGCGGTCACGGTAGCATCTGCCTGCCAGGAGGGCGCGTGCTCCGGCAGGATGCTCGGCCGTCGCCCATGCTGACGCGACAACGCTCGAGGAGTCGACGTGCCTGATCCGAATTCCGCCCCCGGCCGGGCCGCCGAGCTTGCGGCCGCATACTTGGAGGCTCTCCCCGCGCGCCGGGTCGGCGGACCGGTCGATCTCGTCGCGCTGCGAGCCGCCCTCGGCGGAGCGCTGCCCGACGGCCCGACCGATCCGGTCGAGGTGGTCGAGGGCCTGGCGGCCGCCGCGGACCCGGGTCTCGTGGCGAGCGCCGGTCCGCGCTACTTCGGGTTCGTCGTCGGCGGCAGCCTGCCGGCGGCCCTCGGCGCCGACTGGCTAGCGTCTGCCTGGGACCAGAACGCGGGGTTGTACGTACTCTCGCCCGCGGCCGCCGTCGCCGAGGAGGTCGCCGCCGCCTGGCTGGTCGAGCTGCTCGGCCTGCCCGCGGGGACCAGCGTCGGCTTCGTGACCGGCGCCACGATGGCCAACTTCACCGCCCTGGCCGCGGCCCGCCACGGCGTGCTGGCGCGCGCCGGCTGGGACGTCGAGCGGCTGGGCCTCCAGGGCGCCCCGCCGGTCACGGTGGTGACCCATGCCGGTACCCACATCACGGTCTACGCCTCGCTCCAGATGCTGGGGCTGGGTCGGGAAGGGGAGCACGTCCGCAGGA